>DAITPE010000145.1:0-10933 GCA_036833775.1 Pyrinomonadaceae bacterium
GCTATGAAAATATCGAATAAAACATAATTTAACTTGTCTTTATAAAATAACTATATTACCATTTAGTTATTATAGTGTTTTATTTTGAACGGTAATTCAAAATTATGTGCAGCAAAACCAAGAAAGACGAAAGTAAAATGTGGCAATCAAACGAGTTCGGAAATTTGGAATGTTTGAAAGCCGATTATGTCAAACATTCATTTGCACGTCATACTCACGAAGGATTTGCGATCGGCGTGGTCGAACGCGGTGTTGAAATTTTTAATTATCGCGGAAAACAAAATCGTGCCGGAAAAGGTGAAATTATTCTGATAAATCCCGGAGAAGTTCACGACGGAAACGGTGAAGATAAAAATGGTTGGGCATTTCGGATTTTCTATGCTGACACGAAAATTCTTCAACGCGCCGCCAATGAAATTGCCGAAAAACGTGTAAATTTACCGACATTCCGAAATCCTGTTGTTAATAATAAGTCTATTTCCAACAAGCTTTTACGGCTTCATCGCAAACTGGAAAAATCCTTTTCAATACTCGAACGCGAGTCTTTGATTTTGACTACTTTCGCAGATTTAATAAGATATGAAGCCGAAGATGCGCCGACTTTTTCAAAGCATATCGGAAGAGAACCGAAAGCCGTCAGCCGAGCGAAAACTTATCTGGAAGAAAATTATATGGAAAATGTTTCGCTCGCGGAGCTTTCCGCGTTTTCATATCTCAGCCAATTTCATTTGATCCGAGTTTTCAAAAAATATACGGGATTTTCGCCGCACGCGTATCTCGAACAAATTCGCATCAATCACGCAAAAGAATTGATAAAAAGCGGCAAATCATTGATCGAAACGACTTATGAACTCGGATTTGTCGATCAAAGTCATTTGAATAAAACATTTAAGAAATATGCGGGAACAACTCCGGGACAATATTCCAATGGTTTGCAAAATTCAATAACTCACTGATCCGACAAAGTTGCAATTCGGCACTTTTTGGGTAGAATCAATTCTCAAATGATTCGTAAATCCTTTTTTTCTTTCGCTTTAATTTTCATTTTTACATTCTGCGTTTTCGCACAGCAAAAGCTGATAATGATCGGCGGCGGCGAACGTCCGGCATCGATTTTGTCGAAATTGACCGAACTCAGCGGCGGCGACAAAGGCAAAATGCTCGTCATCACTTGGGCTGGCGGCGATCCAAAAGCGAGCTTCCAAGCTTTCAAAGAAGATGTCGAAAAAATTTCTAAGATCGAACTCGTTTTCGCGCCTGTTTCGCCTTTGAATGACGAAGCTAAAGCTAAATTTCTACAACAACTTAAAGATGCAAGCGGCGTGTTTTTTACGGGCGGCGATCAAAACCGCGTGATGGACGTTTTGAAGGACGAAACGCTGTTGAAAGCCATAGTTGAAAAATATAATTCGGGAACGGTTTTCAGCGGAACGAGCGCGGGGACGGCGATTATGTCGAAAATTATGATCACGGGCGAAGGCGATTTCAAAGTGATCGACGGAAACAAGGTCGAAACGCGCGACGGAATCGGATTGTTGCCGCAAGTCATTGTCGATCAGCATTTTATCGTTCGCCAACGTGAAAATCGCCTTTTCGGTTTGATTCTGAAAAATCCGTCATTGCTCGGCATCGGAATCGACGAAGACACGGCATTTTACGTTTCGGATAATCGTTTTGGCGAAGTTTTGGGTGATTCGCAAGTTATGATCTTGGACGCACGGAATAAATCGAACGAACTGAAGATTTTTCTGCTGAAACCGCTCGAAAAATTTGATTTGAAAAAGCGCAAACGTAAGAAATAAAAAGTAAAAAGGCTTGCCGGTTGTTCAGGTCGGCAAGCCTAAAAATTATTGTAATTCGGCAATAATTTTTTATGAATCAAGGGAAAAATTTAATATAAACTAGCTTTTTTATGTTACTAATTTTCGTTTATTAGCTTGGAGATGCGAATTTAGTTTTTTCGATGCGCGTTTAAATTCGCCGTCGCGCGCAAAGCTAAAGTTGAAGTCATTAACAACAAACGAAAAACACGGCTAATGTTTTGAGTTCAAGTTATGACCGACCGTCGTTGGCAGCACAGACATAAAGCCCATAAAAATCAATCCGAAGCAAATAAATCCAAAAGCAACCAGCGTCAATTTACTGAAATATCCCGTTAAGAATAAGATTCCGGCAAGCGCCGCCGTCAGCCCCCAGATCGACATGTAGATTTTTACTAACATTTTTTTCTCCTCCTAAATTGTTTTCTGACCTTTAACCGCTGTCAGCACTGTCGGCAAGAGAAAGTGCAAACCGTGTTCCATTCATTAAACCGTTGATTTTATTGGAAAATTTGAAGTCGGTAAGCAAAAAGCCGTGAAAATTTTCGCAACAAAACTGAAAATTTTCACGGCTTTTAAAGTTTGAAAATATTTGATGGGTCTAATTTTCGAGCGATTCCCTAACTTTCAAAGCAAGAGTTCCGGGCGAAAAAGGTTTGCTGATAAAACGCACGTCTTCTTCGAGAATTCCGTGACGGGCGATGATCTCGTCGTCGTAGCCCGACATAAAAAGAATCGCAGTTTCGGGATGAATTTCCTTGATCTTCACCGATAAATCTCTGCCGTTCATACGCGGCATCACAACATCGGTCAACAAAAGATGGATCGGCTTGTTGTAATTGGAAGCAATTTCGACGGCTTCCACACCGTGTTTTGCCTCCAAAACCTGATAGCCCAAAACGACTAAAACTTCGACGGCGGCGCGGCGGATTTTTTCTTCGTCTTCGACCAGCAGAATCGTTTCGTTTCCGCGCAAGATAGCTTCAGGCGTTTCTTTTTTAACGACGGTCGCAGGTTGATCAATGCGCGGAAATTGGACTTTGAACGAAGTTCCTTTGCCGATCTCGCTTTCAACCCAGATAAAACCGTTCGATTGTTTGACGATACCGTAAACGGTCGCAAGCCCTAAACCCGTTCCTTTGCCTGATTCTTTTGTCGTAAAAAACGGCTCGAAAATTCTTTTTTGAATCTGCGCTTCCATTCCGACACCATTGTCGGTCACGCATAATTCGACATAAGAGCCGATCGGTTGGGCTTTATGGCGCGGCGTATTCTTATCGAGAATGCGATTGACGGTTTTGATCTCCAAGCCGCCGCCCGATGGCATCGCGTCGCGGGCATTGACGGCGAGATTCATTAAAACCTGCAAAATTTGATTCGGGTCAACGAAGCAAACGCCGAGTTCGGAATCGAGATTCAGATGAATTTCGATGTCTTCGCCGACGATCGGGCGCAGAATTTTGACGAATTCCTTGACGACCTGATTTAAAACGACAGGATGCGGCTGCAATGTCGTTTTTCTGCCGAAAGCAAGTAATTGGCGAACCATTTCGGCGGCGTTGTTCGTCACTGATTTAATTTCACTGATGCGGAAACGCAAAGGGCTTTCGGGCGGAAGCTGTAAATTCAGCATATCGACGTGAAGCATAATGACGGCAAGAAAATTGTTGAAATCGTGTGCGATTCCGCCGGCAAGTCTGCCGATTGCTTCGATCTTTGTCGATTGGCGAAGTTGTTCTTCGGATTCTTGATAAGCTTGCTGAGCCTGTTTGGTGGCGGTGATGTCGCGCTGTGTTCCCCAAGCGCGGACAAGTTTGCCGTCTTCGACGATGCCGACCATGTTGTTTGAAAAATATATCTCGTTTCCTTTCGTGTCGAGTTCGGTGCTTTCTTGATTCATCAAATGATAATCGGATTCGACGAAGTTTCTGACGTATTCGCGGTTGTTGGCGTTTGCCGAATCGAGAAATTCGTTCAAGCGTTTGCCGAGCATTTCCAGCGAATTTGCATAACCGTATTGCTGCGCCATCGCATTGTTGCATTCGGCAAGATAGCCTTTTTCAAAGATTAGATCGACTTGTTTTTCGGTATCAAGTTCGATGGAAAAAGGCTCATCCAACTCAAAACGCCAGATGCCTTCGGAGCTTTGTTCGATAAAAACGCGGTAGCGTTCTTCCGATTCGCGCAGAGCGTATTCGGCAATTTTATTTTCGGAAATGTCTTGAACGAGTGCGTAATAACCTCTGACGTTGCCGTTGCGGTCGAAATCGGGAATATAATTGGTGCGGATGACGCGTTCGCCTTGCTCGTTGTAATGAACGGTGCGTTCAAAATTTTGTTCCTCGCCCGCCAAAACGGCTTTGATCTTCGGAAGCAGGATTTTATAAGATTCTTCGCCGAAAATATCGGGCACTTTCTTGCCGATTACTTCATTTTCAGATAAACCATACCAATTCAGAAATTCGCGGTTGACGAATTGAAAGCGGTGTTGCAAATCGACGTAAGCGATGCGTGCCGGAATCGAATCGCTGATGAGCGTCAGTCGTTTTTGATTTTCGTAAACGGCTTCTTCGGCATCTTTACGGTCGGAAATATCGCGGACGATCTTGGAAACTCCGATGATTTCGCCGCTTGCGTTTCTGATCGGCGAAACGGTCAGCGAAACGGGAATGTATCTGCCGTCTTTCGTAGTGCGAATGGTTTCATAATGATTGACGGCGATGCCTGCGCGAACTTTTTCCATAATATCGCCTTCTTCGGCGAGACGTTCGATCGGAAAAACAATGGTGATGTTTTGCCCGATGACCTCTTCCGCCGTGAAGCCGAAAATCCTTTCCGCACTTTTGTTCCAACTTAAGATTTTTCCGTCAAAATCCTTGCTGATGATGGCATCGTTGGAAGATTCGACAATTGCGCCGAGCCTGAAACGGTCGAGCTCGCTTTGTTCGTTGTCGTTCGTTTTGTTTTCGAGAAACGAAATTATCTGTAAAACCTTGCCGTCAACACTGCGTTTAAGAGTTTTACCGCTGCATTTCAGACTTAAAAGTTTGTTGTTATTAGCTGAAAGCTTAAAAATTACTTCATAAACAGTTTCGCTTGAATCCGCGAGGATTTTTTCGATAAATTCCAACACGGCGTTGAGATCGGAAGGATGAACTGCTGTCTTTAAAAAGCCTTCTTTCATCGTTTCGATGTCGTTCAAACTATAACCGCAAGTCTTTTCAAAAGCGCGGTTGATGTAAACGGGTTGAAAAGTTTCGGCATCGAAAACCGCCGTCATAATCGGCGCGTTTTCGGTAAAAGCCGCGAGAAAATCTGCACTGTCAGGCAAAAAATTCTCTCTGGAAGTTTCGGCGGCGGTTCGTTTTTTCTGCATTTTTAAGTTCCGAACAGAGAATAAAAGAATTTCGCCTTTAATAATAAAAGGTTATCCCAAATTATCAAAGGAAATTCTCGAGTTTTTTATAAAAATTATGAATCAATAGCAGAAAAAAGTTCTTGTAAGGCTAAATTTAATTTGAATAAATTGTAAATTATCAAACTTTCGCTTGAATGAAACGACCACGCTCTTTGAATTTTATTGATCGTTCAAGACTTTTTATTTTTTAATTTCCCGTAGATTCTCAGAATTGTTTTTGATGAAGAATGTAAAAAATAATGAACAAATAATCAGGAAGTGTCGTATAAATGCCTGAAATTCTAACCGATAAGCCAATACCCTAACTCGAAATTATGAAATTTATTTTCCGTCAATCAACGCTTTGTTTGCTATTTATATTACTCGCCGCAACCGTTACTGCTTGGGCGGATCAGGTAGATGATTACGTGAAAACGGCGATGGAGCAACAGCATATTCCCGGTGTTTCGATCGCAGTCATTAAAAACGGCAAGATACTAAAAACAAAAGGTTACGGTTCCGCCAATCTCGAACTTAATATTCCTGTCCAACCCGAAACCGTTTTCAAGATCGGCTCGGTCAGCAAACAGTTTCTGGCGACCGGAATTATGATTTTGAATCAAGAAGGCAAGATCAGTCTCGACGATCCCGTCAGTAAATTTCTTGAAGGCACACCCGAAACTTGGAAAGGAATCACCGTTCGGCATTTACTAACACACACATCGGGGATCGTCCGCGAAGCCCCGGGCTTTGATCCGTTCAAAATCCAGAGCGATGTCGATGTGATCAAAACGGCTTATCCTGTACCACTGCGTTTTGTGCCCGGTGAAAAATGGGAATATTGCAATGTCGGTTATTTCATTCTGGCTGAGATAATTCATAAGGTGAGCGGTCAGCCGTGGGACATTTATCTCAACGAACGTATCTTTAAACCGCTCGGAATGAATGCCACTCGCACAACTACCACGACTTCAATCATCAGCAATCGAGCCGACGGTTATGATTGGCGAAACGATCGAATAGAAAACGCCGAAAATTATCTCGCATTGCGTCCGAGCGGTGCTTTTCTTTCGACCGTTATTGATCTGGCTAAATGGGATGCAGCTCTTTACGGCGATCAAATTCTGAAATCAACTACCCGCGAACAGATGTGGTCACCTGTCAAACTTAATAATGGAAACACACATCCTTACGGTTTCGGATGGGAACTGGGCAAGATCGGAAATCACAAATTGGTGCGCCACGGAGGTTCTTTGCCGGGTTTTCGCGCCGATTTTACCCGATTTCCAGACGATCAACTTTCCGTTGTGGTGCTGACCAACGGCGATGATGCCAATTCTAATATTATCGCGGTCAACATCGCAGATTTTTACCTGTCGAATTTACTGCCGAAACGAACCGTCGCCAAAATCGATTCAAAAATCTTCGACACTTTAGCGGGACAATATCAAGTCAATAATTTGAACGCTGTCCTTAAAATCAATCGTGAAGGTTCCAAACTCACAATTCAAACACCGGCTGGAAACTTTGAATTATTGCCGGAAAATGAAACCGACTTTTTTGCCCGCGAAGATAGGCGTATTACTTGCCGATTTTTCAAAAACGAGAAGGGAGAAATTACTGAATTAGCTTTTTCGTTAAATGAAAACCAAAGTTTCAAAGCCAAAAAAATTGAGAAATAATCTGGACTCACATTTCGAGCAAATGAATGACCGTTCTTTTTTCAAATTTTAATGAATTTTTGAATACTCAATTAACAGATAAACTTCGCAAAATTCCCATTTGCAAACCGCGCAATTCTGCCAAACCGCGTAATCTTCCGATTGCTGAATAGCCCGGATTGGTTACTTTTCCGAGATCGTCGAGCATTTGGTGTCCGTGGTCGGGACGAAAAGGCAACGGTGTTTCAACTTTCTGTTGTATTTTCAAACATTCCGTCATTACGCGATACATATCGACTTCGCCGTCGAGATGATCGGATTCGTAAAAATTCCCTTCTTCGTCGCGTTTGACGTTGCGAAGATGAACGAAATGAACGCGTGTGCCGAGTTCTTCGATCATTTCGGGCAAATTATTGTTCGGACTCGCGCCGAGCGAACCTGTGCAGAAACAAATTCCGTTCGATTCCTCTTCGGCAAAGGAAACGATGTCGAGCAAATCTTTCTGCGTCGAAACGATGCGCGGAAGTCCGAAAATGTCGCACGGCGGGTCGTCGGGATGAATCGCCAATTTGATGCCGCATTCTGCCGCTGTCGGCGCAACTTCTTTCAAAAAATATGCGAGATTTTCTTTTAAAACTTTCGCGTCGATTTCGCTGTAATTTTCGAGTTTTGCACGCATCGAATCGAGCGTTGCCTTTTTTTCGCCCGGAATTCCGAACATCACCGTCGCGCATAATTTTTCCTTTTCCGCTTCGCTCATCGAAGCAAATTTTTCTTCGGCTTTCTGCAAAATTTCGACTGAATAATCATCTTCAGCATTTTTGCGTTTGAGCAGATGAACGTCGAAAACGGCGAGATCGACCCAGTTGAAATAAAGCGCGCGCGCGCCGTTTTGCATCGGATAATCAATGTCTGTCCGCGTCCAATCATTAACGGGCATAAAATTGTAAGTGACTGTTTTTATTCCGCAATCGGCAAGATTTTTCAGCGAAATTCGATAATTTTCGAGATATTCCTTGTATTTTCCCGAACGTGTTTTAATGTCTTCGTGAACAGTCAAACTTTCCACCACGCTCCATTCAAAATCTTCGGCTTTAAGCTCGTTTTGACGTTTCACGATCTCGTCTTTCGTCCAAACTTCTCCGTGCGGGACGTGATGAAGCGCGGTCACGATTCCCTGCACGCCGGCTTGCTTGATATGCGAAAGCGGAACCGGATCATTCGGTCCGAACCAACGCCAAGTTTGTAATAATTCCTTTTTATTCTCGGTATTTGTCATAAATATTTCTGAAAATTTCAATTTAATTTTATTTGTTCGCATTTTGAATTACGGAGAAAAATGCTGATTTTTCTTTTCCTTCGCGGTCAAAAAGCAATGGATAATTCGTTCTTCCGCGCACCGGAAAATTATTTTTCCACGAACCGCCGTCCGTCACGCCCCAAAAAGTTACTCTCGAAACGCTTTTTTTATGTTTCATAAAAACGTCGAAAATTTCTTTATAGCGTTTCGCCTGTTTTTCTTGAATCTCTTTCGGCAAGCCGTTTTTGTATGGATTCAACTTTTCTTGTAGCTCGAAATTTACGCTGATTTCCGCACCCGAAAAACCGTTCGGAGTCGGAAGAACATCAATGTCCAATTCGGTGATCATCACTTTTCCGAGTTTTGAAAATTCGGTCAAAGTTTTATCTATTTGATCGATCGTGGGAAATTCAAGACTCCAATGTCCTTGCGTTCCGATTCCTGTAACTTTTATTTTCTGCGATTGAAGTTTTTTTACTAAGTTTATCGCACCATTACGTTTAGCTTCATTTTCCAACGAATAATCATTGTAATAAAGCTCGGCGTTTTCGTCGGCTTCACGCGCAAATTGAAATGCCTTCGCAATATAATCTTCGCCGATAATTTTCAGCCAAGGCGATTGACGCAAGCTGCCGTCATCGTTCAAAGCTTCATTCACAACATCCCAACCTTTTACTTTTCCCTTATATCTCCCGACAACCGCAAAAATGTGTTCACGCATCCGTTTCAACAGTTCGTCACGGCTAACCGTATTTCCTTTTTCGTCCTCAAAAACCCATTTCGGCGTTTGATTATGCCAAATCAAGGTGTGACCGATGATCGTCAAACCGTTTTTCTGACCGAATTCGACGAATTTATCAGCTTCCGCAAAATCGAACTTTCCGTTTAGCGGATGAATCCTTTCCCATTTCATCACATTTTCCGCCGTAATGCTGTTGAAATGTTTTTTGACAAGTTCTGCCGCGTTCTTGTCTCGTTCGTTAAACTGATTGGAATTTATTGCCGCGCCGATCAAAAAGTGTTTTTGATAAGCATCTTTCAGAGTATTTTGCGCGTTCAAAACAGTGTTCAGCGAAAAGAACAACAGAACAAAAACAATAATTTTCATAATCAGCAATGACTTTTTCATTCTCTAAAATACGATAATACAAAATTAACTTTCATTATTTGTTGCAGATAACAACAAATTATCAAAAACCTTGAAATATTCCAAAAACCCGGATTGAAATTCTCACGCAACCGATGGCGCAACAAAATGTTTTTGTAAAATCAAAGCAACCGAACCGCGTAAGCGTGGATACGCTAAATCATTGGTAGGAATGATCTTAGTTTCCGTATGAAGCGGCGTTCTCGTTTCGACCGATCGTTTGATTATCGGTTCGACCTTATCCCAAACACGCGTGATCTCACCGACACAAACGATTAAGTTCGGAGCCAAACTCGTGATCAGCATCCCGATTCCCAAACCCAAATAATGCGCCATTCGTTCGATGGATTCAACAGCTTTGGGATCACCAAGCTCATAAAGTCTTAAAATATCGTCAAAAGTGGGTTTGGCGGCTTCTTCGCTTTTTTTACCATTCTGCGATCGAGTCGTCTCTTGCGAATAAAAATCGACAGTTGCCGAATTTGAAGCATAAACTTCCCAGCAGCCGCGATTTCCGCAACTGCATAAAGGTCCGTTTTCATTGATCGAAATATGTCCGAATTCGCCCGCCATTCCATTCACGCCAGTCAACAATTGATCGTTGGCGATGATTCCGGTTCCGATGCCTTCGGAAACGGTCAAAGCGACCAGATCGTGCACATTCTCATCGTTTTTCCCAAACCATAACTCAAACAAAGCGCAGGAGTTAGCCATATTATCGACTTCTACGTTCAAACCCGTTTCAGTTTCGAGAAAAGATTTGAAATCGACATTTCTCCAACCTAAATTCGGCGCAAAAGTCATTATTCTCGATTCCCTGTCAACGCGTCCGGGAACGCCGATGCCGACTCCTTCACAATAGATTTGAGGATGATTTTCACGGATGTTTTTTATTTTATTTGCGAGCGATTTGAGAAATTCGTCGGAATCTTTAATGGTCGGAATCGAATCTTGAGTAATAAAATTCGCACTCAGATCGGTAAGCGCGATCGTCGTAATTTTTGGTCGGATATTCACGCCGATGATGCCTGCCCGTTCATTATTCAAATGAAGAAAACGAGGCTTTCTGCCGCGCGGAAGATGCCCCAGTGCGCCTTCTGTAATCCATTGTTCTGCAAGAAGTTGCTCGATTATTAATGATACCGTGCTGCGCTGAAGATCGGTCAATCGCGCCAGATCGGCACGTGAAATCGGCTGCCGCATCCGAATCAGATTCAAGATGATCCGGCGGTTGATGTCACGTGCAGTTTCGCTTTTGGCAATTTGAAAATTTGAAAGGTTTATTTTTCGCATTAATTCCGTTTAATATACGAAAATCACATCACGAACCTCTACAATACAATATATTTTCAAACTGACAAAACAAATCGACAGCAATCATAAATTTCATTTTTTTCACACTTCATTGAAATTATTTTATCGAATTTTCACAAATTCCGATTGACAAGAATTTGAACTAGGTATATTGTTGTCGAGTCAAACTAAATACAATATCTTAATTTTCAAAAGGGAAAAATTATTAGGAATTATCAATTAATTCTTTACTTCGGGTAGTAATCAACAAGTTTATCTTGTTTGTTTTCAATCTTTTGCAAGTTTTTTGTCTAA
>DAITPE010000146.1:0-10932 GCA_036833775.1 Pyrinomonadaceae bacterium
GTTTCTTCCGTTTCGATGAATTGAGCCATTGAATCAGCCCACGGCAAAATTTGCAGTCCGAGAAACTCATCCACGTTTTGCGTGAAATTTTGGATCGGACTGCGTAACTCTTCGTTAGTTGGAATTGTAAAAATTGTTGACATTTTTGCGTTTGCTCCTTATTAGAATTTCAGTAAATTGCCCGGCAGTTTTTTGCCGCCGAGATCGGTAATTGCCGTGTCATCCAAACCGCGCGTTTTTGAAATGTCCAAAGCCGGACTCTGCGTGATGACATTAATTGAAGTATCGCCAACGCCGTCGCTTCCTTCTTCGGCGAGGAACGCGGCGACTTGCGAACCGTCAGAGCCGAAAACCGAATTTCCGGCAGCCACGTTGACGGCAGCATTTCCTGTCAGCGTGATCTGATTAGTCAATGTGTTGACTCCGTTCGCGGCAATCGTTCCGATTGTTGTTCCGGCAGCGTTTTTGAGAACGTCGCCGGGTGTGAAAACCGACGCATCATCAACCGTACCGTTCGCGGCTGCCGTCGAAAATCCACTGCCTGCCGCTGCCGCTCGGGTGCGACGGCGAAACAGTCCCGACGAGGTGATCTCGCCTAAAACGTCACCTTTTTTGCAATTGAATCCGGTCTTAACGGTTGCTGCAATATTTACCGTCAGATCGGGACGACGCGTTTCAAGGCTGAATTGCTCTTCGTAGGTTTCAATCTGTCTTTTTCCCATTAATTTGCACCTCCGTCTTTCATCGCTTCGTCAATCTTTTTCTGACGTTCCGGGTCAATTAATGCGCCGGCTTCGGCAGTCGCTTTGATTCCGCCGAATTTTTCACCGAATTCGACAAAGTTTTGCTGAGCGTTGACATAATTTTTGAACCAATCAACGCGAGAGAATTTATGTTCGACTTTTGCGTCGCCTTCGCCTTCCGAAAAAGAAATCGCTTCTTTTTCATCTTTTGCGTCAGCTTCAGCCAAAGCTTCCATAAACTGGACGATTCCGGTACGTTTCAAAAAGTGCTTACCTTTTTCAGCCGGAATCGCTTCGACAAACGAAATGATTTCCGATCGTCTGCCGGAGACTGAAGTCGCTCTGACAGATTGGGTCAACTCCAAAATCTGCTCGTCGCGTTTTTTCAGTTCTTCCGCAAAATGTGCCGACGCAACTTTTTGTGCCTCTTCCGTAGCTTTGGCGACTGCCTTGTCGATCAAGGATTGTTGATCTGCCTCGCTAAAATTTGCCGACGGCGATCCAGGGTTTTTGCCGCCGAAAAATTCTTTCACCCACTCAGAGAAAGTTTTCTTTTCTTCCTGAGTGTTTAAATTTTCATTACTCATTGTTTGCTCCTTAAAAGAAATTTCGACGGTAACCGATTCGCCGTCGCTGAATTGAATGTCTTGCAATCCCTTAACAGCCGGAGGCATTGCACCTAAAAATCCGACGTGCCGAAGCGACGGCGGATTTAAGTAAAAGGAAGCCGACCGCTTCCGAAACTTTCCGGTTTCAACCATTTGCTCGAACTCTTGATCGGTGTCGGCAAATTGCGCTTCTAAAACGTCATTATTTAAACGGAGCGCAGAAACCCAACCCCAAGCCGGTGCATTGTCAGACGGATGTCCAATTACTGCCGGTGCATCCGACGGCGTGAAGTTTGCAATTACTTCCTTTAAAAAGGATTCGTTCAGATCGCGTTCGGTTCCCGAACTGTCGGTGAACTTTCCTTTTTTGGAAATTGCGATCCATTGACCTTTGAAACCTTGTTTTTGCATAGAAAATAGAAAAAGCCCGTTCGTTTCAAAACGAACGGGCTTCGAGAGCCTCGAATAAATTTTTTGCTGAACAAATCTTACGTCAACAGTTAAGTATTTGCAATGGATTTATTCTCAGTTTTAATAATAATGGGTTCTTTGTCCGGCAGGCTTTGAATCGTGATCAAAGTTTTGCAGCGAGTACATTGTCCGCGTTGATGTCCGCGACTGGTGTTGGCTACTTCCAAGACGACTTTCCGGCAGAGCGGACAGCGAACCTTTCTAAAATAGATTTGCATACGGGTTAAAACTATCGGCAGATTTGCTTTCAATCTGCGTTTAATGCGTTCAGAATGGCGCAGTTTAAATTTTTGGTGACTTAGGGCGAATTCGTAAATCTTTTAAACACAACGCGTTTAATGCGCGTCTTTAAAAGACTTAGGCTGCTTTCTTCAACATCGGCTCAAAAAGAATTCCGTTGTCGCCCGGAAAACTTTTAGTGTGATCATTCTCACCTTTCCAGATTTGCAGAGGTATTCCGTCGGGAAAAGCCGCGCATTTTCTTTCGATTGGATTCGATCGATCAAAGTTATTGCAAAACGAGCAAACGAAACTTACCACCGAAATTTTTCTCTCGGCGGATTTCTCCAGTTGTTTATTTGTAAATCTACTTACGTTACTCATAATTTGCTTAACTCAAATCTTTTATATTTAAAATTCATCTTTTTTGCAACTGCCTTCCAAATTAAATGATTTTCAAGATCGGCAATTTGCTCTTCAGAAAGATCGTCTTTATGGATTTTTTTATCCAAATCCATTGCTATTTTACCACGAATTTCATCATAAATCGTGTCGAAATCATCAATTGAATTCTGTTTCCAACCGCCTTTGGGTTGACGCACCTGATACAAATAATTTCGCGTGACGACATAAAAAGCTTTCAGATCGGTTTGAACTGCATCGATAAAATCGAGATCGCTCGGAGCCTCGAAATATCTTCCGTCTTCCGGTGGGTGATTGTGCAGATCGAAGCCTTGCTTCATCTGAAGCGCGACAGGATAAGGAATATTTACTCCGTCTTTGTCGCCTTTGAAATGCCCTAAAAATTCGCCGTCGGCATTCCACGCGATCGAGTTTTCGATTTCCGCTCGGCGTATCTCACGAGCTTTATCAACGACCGTTTGCGGCACTCCGGTATGATTCAAAAGTCGCCCGTCTTTTGCGGCTTTCGCAGCATCAGTTAAAGCAGTTTCGAGATTTGTTGTCTTCGGAACACCGACGAATTTGGTCGCTTTCAAATCGACAACCTGAGTTAAATATTCCGCTTTCGCCGGAAGTCCGTCTTTATCGAAAGCAATTGTCGTGTCTTTGTTCGGACGCGAATGATCATAACCGTCGGGCATATCGATGCGCGCAATAACCGAACATCTGCAATTAAAACCCCAAGGCGGGAAGTGTTCATCCCAGAAAGGATCATTTGCCGGATAAATGATTCCATCGAGCGCACGATGCGTCGGTCGCGTTCGATCGTCGCCGACGGCAGAATATTCCCAAAACGGAAGATCGTCGGCGGACTCTTCTAAAGCTTTGCGATGACCGACTCCGTATGCCGTCATCATATTGCTGCGAACGACCGACTCCAAATGCCAGTCTCCCAACTCGGGATGTCCTGCACCGTCGAGAATATCTTTGAATTGTTTCGTAATAAATTTTTGAGTCTGACCGGATTCGAGCGCATCAGTGATTTCAGATTTGAAACCGTTGAGCAAATCTTCGCGGTAAATATCCGAAACATAAAACGACGCGGCTTTGGCTTCTCGGTCGAGTTTGTCGAAGGTCTTTTTGGTGACGATTCTTTTTCGCTGAAAATAATCGATCGCTTCCGACGGCGGAACATCGAAACGAAGATCGACAGGTCCGGCTTTGTCGGCGCGATCGGACGCGAATGATGCAGTTAGTTTCTTTTTGTTTTCTTCACTCGTTTCATCAAAGCCGAGAAGATACGCTGCCAGAATTCCTTCTGCAAGCAGAGTTCCAAGCCTCTGAAAATCCGTTGACAGAGAATTAAAGAACGTTTCTGACGGTAATTTAATTTCATCGTGTTTTTCGAGTTCCGAAATTACTCGTCTGAAAATTGAATCATAGATGGTCGCAATCTCTGAAAGCGTCCCGTCTTCGAGTTCAGATTGCCGCCGGACCCGACCAGATTCTTTTTTTTTTCGGCAAAATTCGCTTGATTATTACCTTGCTGTAAATTTTGATCGGTCGGATTTGCCGACGGCGTTTCACCTCCGAGCGCATCTTGCGCATCGATCGGCGCAGGCATTTGAAATGTTTCGTAAAGATGTTTTTTCGACAACTGCAATCCGATGTCTTTGCGAAGCTTACCGTAGCGTTCGGCTTTCGTATTCAAATCTTCGCCTTGTTCATATTCGAAGGTGAACTTCGGCAGCGGTGCATTGGGTCCGAAATTGAAAAAAACGATCGGGCGAATGATCCGGTTATCAATAACTGCCATCAAAGCTTTTGCATCCTTTTCAATTTTTTTGCCTTCGACACGTTCGTGGACTTCACCGAGTGCGCGAGAACCGCCGCCGTCGGAACCGCGACCGGTCAGAGTTTGACCGACGATCGCTCTTGAAATTTCGGAGTTGCAGTAATCGTCAACGAGTTCTTTGTGTGAAGTTCCGATATTTCTGACCATCTCGTGAACTTCCATAATGAACTTTTTCGGGATCGCGACTGCTGATTCTTCCTGAATCGCAATCGCGGCATCAACCGCATCCTTCTGTTCTTTTTCCGCTGCGCCGTCATTATATCGAGCGACGACCGTGCCGGAACCTTTTTCGATGTAACGAAGCCACGCTTTCACGCCGTTTCGTTTGATCCAAGTTTGCCAGAAACATTTGCGTTTGATCGGATTGCCCCAACGCATTCCTTTGCGCGAACGATAAGAAAAAACAAAAAATTTTTGTTCCGGCAATTCTTGACCCATCCCGAAACTATCAGCGAGAACTCCGGCGCGAAGGCGCAGTCGCCCTGTTTGCGGATACATCATCAAAGAAGTCGAATAAGCAGCCAATGCCGTGTCGCCGAAAGCGAAAAGTTGTTGCGGTTTGAACTTAACTTCTTCGATGTATATTCGGTCTTTGGCATTTCCGTAGATGATTTCTCCGATCGTTACGCCGTCGGCAACCGCTTCCAACGCTTCATCCAAGAAGGCTTCAAAGGGAGATTCGTAAGATGTGTTATCGAAATTCCAACCCGTTCCGCCCCAAAAATTATTGAGAGTTTCTTCGACAAATTCTGCAATCTTTTTATCCTGGCGTGAATCGGATGCAGGTTTTACATAACGGGGAAGGGCAAGAACGCCGTCACGTCGTTTTTCGAGACAGGAATAAAGCGTCGAGTCTTTGTCTTCCATATCTTCAAAGATCGCCATCGCCGTCCAAGGGTCCCATTTAATGCGTTCCCAAAGCAGTGTCGGATCATCGCCGAGATTGATGAACATCGCACCCAGACTTTGAAACGCGCCGAGCCGATCGCTTGCGAGAATTTCTTGAAATAATTCAAAATCTTTTTCAGCCATTAATTTATCTCCGCATCAATTCGTTCGAGCCATTCACAGGCATTGTTAAAATAGGTTTCTTCGCGCTCACAGCCGATTCCGCGCCTTCCTGTCAGCAAACACGCTGCCAACGTCGTCCCGCTTCCGAAAAAAGGATCAAGCACGACGTCGCCCGGATTGCTGAAAGATTTCACGAGCCACGTCACCAGATCGAGCGGCTTTGCCGTCGGGTGTCTGCTCGTGCCGTCTTTCTCGCGTGAATCGAATTTCAGCACGCTGCGCGGATGATAAAGATTAGTGATCACTTCTTCGGTCGGACGGGTTTTGCCTTTGTAATGAACTGGCTTTTTATTTTGTCCGCCGTTTTTATGAGGCTTGCCTTCGGTTTTTTGAGGATTGTAAGTCGAAGATTTCCACTTACGCGAAAAAATAAGCATTTGTTCGTGCGCCCGGAGCGGACGGCGATTCGCGTCGAGATGCCCGACCGAATTGAATTTTTCCCAAATTAACTCGTAACGATAATTTGTTAAGTTCGAGTTGATCAAAATCGGCACGAATTTGCCTGAAGCAAAAAACACCATTGCTGAATTAATTTTGCAAACACGGTGAATCTCGATCCAAAATGCTGTCCAGTCAACCGGTTTGTCCCATTTGATTCCGGTCGTCGCGTATGGCGGATCGGTAAGTAATAGATCGACACTATTGTCCGCAAGTGTCGGCAAAATTCTTTGCCAATCGTTAAAAAATAATTGTTGTTTTGAAATGCAAAAACTCAAAATAAAACCTCTAAAATTTTAATAATCCGTTTCGAGATACATTCGTATGAATTCGAGCACGACCGCCGCCGCAGTTCCGCCGTTATTTAGATATGCGTGCCACGAAAGTAAGGTCGTCGAAGCCGGAAGGTCTGACGAAAACGTTCCTTCGGCGACCGCGCCATTCGTAAAATTGATCATTCGCCATTTCACGGTCGCGGCATTCGGCGCGGCGAATAAAACCAATTCATACACGGCGTTCGCATCCGTAAACGGAAAATTCGCGCCGAGATCGACTTTCGTTGCCGTGCCTGTGCCGTCATTGACCATCATTTGCAGATTCGTGTCCGTTAGATCATTTCCGACACCGATAATGTTGGTGATGCCCGACGGATTCTGGGTCGTTGCGATCGCCGCCGTCGAACCATACAAACCGATGAACGATCTCTGCGTCGCAACGACACTCGAAAAAGCGAAACGGCACGTAAAAAAGAATCCGCCCAAACCTGCTGCGTCGCCGCGCCAGCATTGCGGCACGGCAACACGGATTTCGGACGCGGAATTTGCGGTCGCTGCACTGGTTACGATCGCACGGCGTGTTTGGGCGCGAAGTCCCGCCGTGGTTATCGCCGGATGCGAAGCCGTTCCGACGAAAGTCGGCGCGGCAACTCCGAAAGTTGAAAGCACCGTTGTCGTACTCGGCGCGATAATTTGAATGCCGTTGCCGAACAAGGCAGGTTGCAAAGCTGAATCAAGTCCCGATTCGCCGACGAATTTCGGCATTGACCGTCCGCCGATGGATTTTGAATAAAGCCGTAATTTACCGGACGGCGCGGCGGACGGGTCGGAAATATTGCCCAAAAGCAAAGCAGTTACTTCCGGCGACAACTCTCGATAGTTAAGTGAATTCCAGTTACTCGTGCCGTTGCCTATTTTGTAGGCGAGAGTATCTGTTTCCAAACCAATCTCGCCTTCGCGCAAAACGGGATTAGCTGCCGTCCATTCGGCTGCCGTTCCTCGTGCAAATTGAAATCTGTCTGCCATAATTTACACCAAATCAGCGGGAACTCCGCCGTTAAACACCGAAATTTCTGGCGAAACTAAAAGATCGGCAGGACGACCGCCGTTAAAATTTCTTGATGTTCCGCCGCCGCTCGGCGCATCAATCCATTCCGAATCGAAATTGGCATTTGATGCTTTCGCCAAAACCTGTCCGGTCGTGCCGCCGCTCGGCACGGCACGTTGTTTTACGTCCGTGCCGATTTGCGTTGCAAGTGCTGAAATTCTTTGCTCGATCGTCATAATTAGCTGTCTCGCGCCGTCGTATAATCAGAAACGAAATTACGATCGGGATTGCCGATCTCGACCGAACCGTAAGCATCAATATTTTGCCGAGCCTGTAATTTCTCGCCGGTCGTAAAACTCTGCGCTTGGTCAACCGCGACGCGCTTGCCGACTGCCGTCAGTAAACCCGAAATTGCCGTTTGATCGGTTTGCAAAAGATTTTGCAGCTCGATCAACGTATCGTAAGCCGAACTCGCGCCGCCGATAATTTCCGATTTCACCTGTGCGAGTAACGCTGTAACTTTATTTGCCGAATAAGTTTTCGCCGTTGAATTCGACGCGGCATTGTCATCAATGACCGAGCCGCTGGAAGTCAGCGAAAAAACTTCATTGATCGCCGCTACAAGCGACGTTTTGCTAGTCGTATTGAGCGTCGCTAAATTACCGCGAGTCGAAAGCAAATTCTTTATGTCTGCCGCGATTGATTGCGCTAAAGCCGTTAATCTTTGTTCTAAAGTCATAATTTTGCGATTTCATATTGCAGAGCAAAATCCGGTGCCTCTGCCGTTAAACCCGATTCTCCGGGCGGACCTTGCCGACCGATCAAAACTGCGCTGATACGAGTTTTTTTTGCGATGTTTACGGTTATCTTGCGAGTGCCCGAAGTAATTCTCGCTGTCGTAATTTTCTGTTTGATCTGAATCGTTTTTATCATTTGCGTTTTTTGATCGTGCCGAAAATGCCGTCGGCAACGATCGCATTATTTTGATCGGTCACGATCACTTCAAATTCGTTATTTCCGATTTTCAGTCCGCCGACCTGTTGCGCCGTCAGGCGAAATTCCCACTCGGTCGGAAATGTTGACGGAGCGACCGGCGGCACGACCAAAAAATTTCCGCTCGTGACGGAAAATTCATCGCTGCGGTTGTAGCCGAAAATTCTCATCGTCGGCGAAAGATTGGTAATGTTGATCGGTTGATTTAAGTCATCAACGAGATCGAGAAAATCACCGCCAAAACCAAAGCCTTCGCGCACATCAATATTCCATTTTCCGTTTTCTGCCATTTTAATAACCCTTCATCTTTGCAGAACCATATTTTTTTCCGCTCGATTTGTAGCCTGCTGAGCCGACATAATCCGTCTCGATCACGAAATTGCCGATCGCTACAGCCATAATTTCATCGTCGTGAAAACCGGATTTTGCTTCCATCTTGTTTCCGTTCTGGACAAAAACAACGGCTTCGTCGCAAAGATTCTGCGAACAAGTCTGGAAATCGCCTTCGCGCCAAGCTTTTTCTAGCAGCGTGATCGCAGTCCGTTTGACTTTTTCAGTCATCGGCAGTCCCGGTCTGGCGCGTTCCATTGCCTGCATCATTGAAACTTTTCCGGCATCGATGTCGCGCTGCGTCTGCACATCGATGTATTTAT
Organism: Pyrinomonadaceae bacterium; assembly: GCA_036833775.1. Lineage (GTDB taxonomy): Bacteria > Acidobacteriota > Blastocatellia > Pyrinomonadales > Pyrinomonadaceae > JAJQRF01. The sequence goes on from DAITPE010000146.1 coordinate 8,777, forward strand.
AAAGCCTGTGATCGTAGCCGAGATTTTCAATTTCAATGATCACGGCTTCGCCCATATTCGATTCGACAACGATCTCTGCGCCGAAATATTTGTCTGAAAGTTCGCAACAGCGTTTGCCTTGGGCATCTTGCTTTTCGTAACCGCGCCACGAATAAACCTGTTCTCTGGTGAAACGATCGATCACCGTGACGACGGCAGGATCGTTGCCTTCGATACCGATCGACGGATCGCAGGAAACGATGTAGTTATGTCCGGCTTCCGGTTCGCGCGGCTTGCAAGTGACGACCGCATAAGATTGCTCAAAGACGCTGCCGCCGGTTTGCGCGAACGGGTCAGTGTCGTTTTCGGGATATTCGACGCGGAATTTTTTCTCGCCTTTTTTGGTGATTTCCTGTCTGCGCCACGCGAGACGACGCGCAACTGCCTCGTCAAATTCAAAAGCTTCGGAAATTTCGCCGATCTTGACGAGATGTTGTGCAATTTTTATAGCGGCAGATAATTCAGACTGCATCGGCAGACTGTTTTCGCGCTGAAATTTCTCGTCGTATTCACTGAGTTTGGCTTTCTGACGCTGTTCTTTGGAAAGAGTTTCGATGGTGTGACCGCGATGATCGGAACCGCCGAGCAGATAAATTTCACCGTCGGCAAATTCAAAACGTCCGTCTTCGATCTGATAGTTTTCGTGCCACCACCATTCGAAGAAGTGATTGCGTATTCCGCCTTCGCGGTTTTTGCCCTGCGTATATTTCCGGTGAAACCAATCCCCAGTTCCTTTGGCAGTTGACTCACCGGAAATTTTTCCGCCCTTTGCCGCATCACAAAGCGCGGTCGCAGCCGTTTCCGCGTCGCCATTCCAAAAGGGAATCTCTGTCAGATGTAGTCGGGTGAAAGTATCACCGCGACCTTGCTCTTCATGACCCGGAACGACGCAGGAAACGGAAATTTTAGAATCGTTTTCAAAAGCTAGTGCTCTGTAAATTAAGTTTTTTGAAAAACATTTTCGTAATGACGGTTTAGCTTCGTTCGCGCTTGAGCGATGGAAAACTGCCAGTCGATTTTGATTTTCAACTTTTCCCGTTCTTTGACAATCGTTTCGACTTCGCGCCGCAGTTCTTCGATTGACGCGATGCGTCGATCTAAACAAATGCGTGCGATCGCCGACAGTTCCAACTCCGCCATGTTCAGCCACGATCCTTTCTTCGGCGTGTGATGAAACTCGAATCGCTGCGCCAGCGCAAAGGCTTCTTCGGGCGGCAGGTTTTCATAAAAAGAACTGGCATTGTGCGTGTTTAGATTATCTTCGATCGACACAATGCGCTCGGCTTCGGGAAACTTCTCAGCAACACGTTTTTTGAAACGCGCATAATCGGTTTTTGTTCTGTGCGCCGAGATTTCGACGACGCGTTTGCCTGAAAGCGGCTCGATCGCGAGCAGAATATTAGCCGTTCCGGCGCGCTTGTATTCATAATCGAAGCGTGCCGGTTTACCTTTCGCCGGCGGCAGCGGTGCGACCACTTCGCCTAAAAGCTGCACCGGCATCTCGTCATAGCAGACTACGGGACGCGACTCGTCATACGGCAGCGCGTAAAGATGCAGACAATCTTCCAGGCGTGCCAAGTATTCGCCCGTGATTTGTCCGATGCACCACATCTTCTTCAAGTGCGGTCGGAGTTCGTTTTTTTCAGAATCTGTTTGATCGTCTGATGCGAAATCCGTTCGACGAATCCGAGTTCGACCGACTTGTCAGCCAATAGTCGCAGCGTCCAGCGAGCGTGACCTTCAGGCGCTTCGGAACAAGCCAAAGCAGTAATGCGAGCACGCGCTTCGCCGCTGATCGTGGGCGGTTTGCCTGAACGCTCACGTTCTTGCAGCGCCGCCTCAAAGCCTTCGGCGAGAAAGCGCCGTTTGACGTTATAAACGGTCGGCAGGGCACAGCCCAAAAGCTGGGCAATCTCGGGCGGAGTTGTCTGCTTTGCCAGCAAATCGAGAATCCGGGCGCGAGTCTGCCGCCGGTTTGAGCTGCTGCCGGAACGAAAGAAAGTTTTCAAAGAACTTTGTTCTTCATTTGATAATTCGATAAATTCTGTTGGTCGAGCCATTGTTAAAGAATAACAATGAATCACTTATTTATAAAAACTTAATTTACAAAGCACTAG
>DAITPE010000147.1:0-10840 GCA_036833775.1 Pyrinomonadaceae bacterium
TTCTTTCTTGCAAAAACCGTTTATCGCCTTCGTCTTTTGAACTGAAGCACAAATGATACCCGCATAATTCCTTGCGACTCTCTGTGCTTTCTTAACAAAAATAATAGGAGAATAAAAGACAATGAATAACTTTCCAAGTGCTCTAAGCGACAGTGAATTAGTGGATAAAGCCACGCAGATGTTTACGGTAATTAATGCTTCGGCGGAGGATTATGGGGCGACTAATACTCAAGGCTCTGATCTTGAAGCGAAAACGGGGGATTTTGCAACGGCTTTGACGGCGCATTTGGCGGCGCAGGCGGATGCACGAAGCAAAACGCAATCGAAGGATGCGAGCCGTAAGATTCTCGAAGATGCGATTCGTTTTTTGATCCAACAGGCGAAGCTGAAAAAGATTCCCGAATCGCAGATCGCCGCGATGGGCGTGCCTGTCGGCGAATCTTCGGCGTTGCCTTCGACGGTGACGAAGCCGACCGCGAAGGTCGATACGAGCCAGCGTTTTCAGCACACGATCGACTTTGCCGACGAAGCCACGCCAAACTCAAAACAAAAACCGCGCGGCGTTTTCGGCTGTGAAATATGCGTCAAGATCGGCGGCGCACCACCCGTCGGACCCGACGAATGCGAAACTCTCGCGATCGACCGCAAAACGCCGTATCTTTCAGTTTACGACCCCGAAGATGTCGGCAAAATGGCGCATTATATGCTCCGCTGGCACTTGAACGACGAAACCCGAAGCCCTTGGAGCGAAACCATCAGCGCAACGATCACGGGTTAGGCAATTACGAATTGCGAATTAATAAAAAGGCTTCGTTTGATAACGAAGCCTTTTTTTATAATTGCGAAAAAAAAAGATTCCTTTTTACTAATTGAGGTGTTAAAATGCGTGTGAAATCAGATTTTCTATCAATATCGATTCACGTCTTTTCGTTTCGTAGTTTGGCTTTTAATTCAATTAAATAAGGGGAATTCTATGAAGTTACAATCAAAAAAATCATTGTTCTTAATGCTGTTCGGAATTTTTGCAGTATTGTTTTCAAGCACGGTTTACTGTCAAAACCAGTTTCGCAAGATGAACGATTTCGACGGCGACGGCAAAGCCGATTATGCCGTGACGAGAAACGTCGGCGGGCAAAAAGTTTGGTATATCTTGCAAAGCACGAACGGGTTTACCTATTCAGTATTCGGTCTCGACACCGACGAAGTTGTCGCGGGTGATTACGACGGCGACGGCAAATTCGATACGGCGGTCTTTAGAAAAGAAAACGCGGGCACGAATTTATACAATTATTACTGGTGGATACAGCGAAGCCGTGACGGATTCGGAGGCTTTCCTTTTTCGCCCGGAATTCCCACTTCTCAAAATTGGGTGCCGGTTCAGCAAGTTTACAATAACAGCGGGAAAACCAATATTGCTACAAAACCGATCGGAGCCAGCTTTATCTGGGTTTATCAACTGGACAGAAACAATATTTCGTATTCCATCCCGTCAGCAGAGCTTATCAAGACGGGCGATGTCAGCGGCGACGGAATGGCTGATTTGTCATCATTCGATCCGAATACTCATTTTGTAAAAACAAGAAACTTCGGCGGTACGGCAACTCAGCAAACCTATTTCGGCGACGCGGGCGATGTGTTTTATCCGGCTGATTTCGACGGCGACGGGCGCGGCGAGATTGCTCTGTGGCGACCTTCGACCGGAATGTGGTGGTATATCAAAAGTTCGGACAATACCGTCAACGGCGTAAACTGGGGCATTTCCGGCGATGTTCCCGTGCCCGCCGATTATGACGGCGACGGCAAAACCGACCAAGCTATCTGGCGCGCCGGAGCGCAGAGTTATTTCTGGGTCAACGGCAGTCAAAACGGCATTTTTTCGGTCGCATGGGGCATTGCGAGCGATTCAGTCGTAAAATATTAAGGTTGCAATTAATAAGTGAAAAGGCTTCGTTAAATACGAAGCCTTTTTTTGTTGTTTCGGCATATTTATTGAATTGCTGTCTTTTTTTCTGCGCTGTCTTCACTGTGTTTCAGAGTCGATGTTTCGGTTTTGAAATAATTTTATGAATAAATTTTACGGTGCGGCAGCTTTTGCGTTCTTGGTTTTGTTATTGACGGCAAATATTTTTGCTCAATGCAGAGGTGTCGGGTTTGAATCTTCGACGCTCGGCACGTTTCCGAATGCCTTTATTTACCGCACGGCTTTAGATTTCAACGGCGATGGTTTGACGGATTTTGCGGGCAATACCGACACCGTTTCCGCGCCGACCAACAATGTCGGAATCTTTTTGAATAACGGCGCGGGCGGGCTGACACCGCTGACGCTGACGGTCGGAAACGGCGCGTTCGGTTCTTTTTTCGGCGGTCGCTGGGCTGATTACAACGGCGACGGGCGACCCGATTTTCTCGCCTACTATTCAAACGCACCCGACAAAGTTATCTTTTTCAACAACGGAAACAACGCGCTGATCTTCGGCACGGTGCTTAATTTCGCAACGGCTTCGGAATACATCGCTGAATCGGGCGACGTGAATGCGGACGGACGCGAAGATTTCATCACACGCGGACCGCTTGCCGCCGGAACCGACGAGCCGACCTATTTTCTCTACACGAGCAACGGCAACGGCACCTACAACGCGCCCGTTTTCATCACCGCCGAACACGCCGGATTTTTTATCGGCGATTTTAACGGCGACGGCAGAAAAGACATCGCCATCCGCAAAGATATTTCAAACACGCAAAACTACACGCTTCGTTTCCGCCTGCAAAACGCCGACGGCAGCTTTACGGAAACGGCGGAAAGAAATATGGGCAGATTCCGCGTCGAAGGTGTCGAAGAATTTAACCACGACGGAACCGACGATTTTTTCGGCACGACTTCTTTTTCAACGACGATCTCGATCCTTTTGAGCAATCCGAGCGGCGTGCACACCGCGTCCGATTTCCCTGCCGCCTACAAAGACGGCTCTTACCGAATATATTTCGGCGATTTTAACGGCGACGGTCACAAAGATATTCTCGACAGCGGACGCGCAACCAACGCGACTTTCGGATATTCCGCGCTCTTCGGCAACAGTGCGGGAAATTTCCGCGTCTTTTCGAGACAATCGCCGCTCAACGATCAAAACGTCAACATCGTCGGCAAAGCCTTCGATTTTACGGGCGACGGAAAAGACGACATCGTTCGTTTTACTTCAAACATCGGCACGAACACGACGACCGCCGATCTTTTGAAAACCGTCTGCGTTCAAACGGGACAAACCAAAACGATCGATTTCGACGGCGACCGCAAAACCGACCTCACTTTTTGGAACGCTTCGACGGGGAGATGGACGGCGAAACTTTCCTCACAGCCGAACGCCGCGCCGCAAACTTCGTTTTTCGGCAACGGTGCGCTCGGAGATATTCCGGCGGTCGGCGATTATGACGGCGACGGCAGATCGGACACGGCGGTTTTCCGCGCTTCGACGGGCGATTGGTATATTTTACGAAGCTCGGACAATGCTTTTGCGGGCGTTCATTTCGGTGCTGACGGCGACACGCCGACCGCTTCGGATTACGACGGCGACGGCAAGACCGACGTGGCGGTTTACCGCGAAAGCGCGGGCGATTGGTATATTCTGCAAAGCCAGAACGGACAGTTCCGAGGCGTTCATTTCGGCGCGAACGGCGACCGCCCCGTCCAGTCGGATTTCGACGGCGACAGCAAAACCGACATCGCCGTTTTTCGTCCGGCGGTCGGCACTTGGTTCTACCTGAAAAGCTCGACGAGCCAATTCACCGCTTTTAACTGGGGCGTTGCGGACGACAAAACCGTTGCGGCGGATTACGACGGCGACGGCAAAAGCGACATCGCGGTCTATCGCCCGTCAAGCGGAACTTGGTATGTATTCCAAAGCTCGAACGGTGCATTTACCTCGACACGCTGGGGCACGAACGGCGACATTCCATTTGCACTCGACACCGACGGCAACGGCACTTTCGAGTTCACCGTCTATCGCCCGAACACTAATCAATGGTTCACATTTCCTTCGACCGCAACCGCTTTCGGTTCGCCCGAAGAAACGCCTCTTGCCGTAAATTAGAGCCGTTTAGAATCTGTTGGTCAAAAAATGCTTCGTCATACAGCGAAGCATTTTTTTTATTTCCGTGAATCTAAACGATTTCCCCTAATTCCCTTTCCCAATGGGCATTTTTCGGCACTATTTCACAAAAGAAAATCTGATTGCTCCATATCTATAAGTTATGTGATCCAAGATTAGAAACTGAAGAGATTCTTTGCGCTCTTTGCGTAAAACTTTGCGGTCTTTGCGGTTAAGTTAAATTTAATCGCAAAGACCGCAAAGAAAAAACTCAAGACGCAAAGCACGCAAAGCCTTTATTTATCGTGATCGCTTTCTACTATTGATTCACATAAGTTGTTCGTGATGAAATTACTTATCGCGCAACGAATGAAACTTTTCTAATTAAATTTAAAAGCGACAAGCTTTCAAAGATTAAAAAAAACCTTGCTTTTGGGGTTTAACGGGTGCTACAATTCACGCGTAAAAATTTTACAATTCAACAATCGAAGGGAGTTTTGATCTATGAGATTTTCACGTTTTCCGCATTCGCTTTATTTTTCGCTCGTTTTTTGTTTAACCCTGATCTTTCCGGTCAGCGCACAGATCGCCGGATCGCCCGATACGAGTTTCGGGACAAACGGACTTTCCCAAAATACACTGCTCGGAGCCGCCGGTTTTACCGACCAAATCATTCAGCCCGACAAAAAGATCGTCGTGCTCGGGTCAACATGGAATCCGCTTATTATTGTTCCGCCCGTAGTTCCTGCCGTTGCCCGATTCAATGAAAACGGAACGCTCGATACATCTTTCGATACCGACGGCTACAACGACACATTCAATTTTTCGGGCGGAAGTAAATTAGCCCTGCAAGCCGACGGCAAGATATTGATCGGCGGAACTTCCGCAAATCATTTTGCCGTTTTCAGATTAAATGCGAACGGTTCGGTAGATTCGTCTTTCGGCACGAACGGATTGGTCACGACCGTCTTCGGAAACAGTTCGCAGGTTAATTCGGTCAATGTCACGGCTGACGGTAAGATCGTTTTAGCAGGAATTGTGACAACGGCTGACAGCGATTTCGGTTTGATCCGCTACAATTCCGACGGTTCGCTCGATACGACTTTCGGCACAGGCGGAAAGGTCGTCACGCAATTGAACGGCAACGAATGGGCAAACGATTCGGTCATACAGGCGGACGGAAAGATCGTCGCCGTCGGCAAATTCAGCGATCCCTTGTCGGGGCAAACAAAAGCCGTCGCAATTCGCTACAACACGAACGGTTCGCTCGATACGACCTTCGGCACGAACGGAGTTTTTTATAAAGACAACAGCGAAGCCACAAAGGTCGCGCTGCAAAACAATGGAATGCTGGTGATCGCGGGTTCGGGTTTTGTTAGCAGGTTCAGGACGAACGGTGCTTTAGATGTAAATGTTTCGACTGTTATCCCAAATCCGAACACGATCGCCGTTTTAGCCGACGGTAAAATACTCGTCGGCGGTCAAACACCGACGCTTTTGAACGCTTTTCAAAAATTCAATCGAAACGGTTCGCTCGATACCAATTTCGGCACGAACGGCACGATCCAGACGAGTTATCTTATTAAAAAGGTTTCGGTCGCGCCGGACAACAAGATCGTTGTCGGCGGACAGCAGCTCAATATCTCGCTCAGGCGATACAATAATCGTCTTTTCAATCCGATCAATATGTTCGATTTCGACGGCGACACGAAAGCGGACATTGCTGTTTACAGGTTGATTCCCGTACTTGCGGGATATTGGTATGGTTTAAATAGCACCAACAACGCTTATTGGGAACTCAGTATGGGAAATCCGGGGCATCAAAGAGCGCCCGCCGATTATGACGGCGACGGCAAAACCGATAAATGGATGTATTCCAACGGCGTTTGGTATGGATACAATTCGACTACCAATGCTTATCAAGCCCAAGTTAATTTTTGGGGGGTGCCTTCCGATACGCCGATGTCCGCTGATTACGACGGCGACGGCAGAGCGGATCACTGTCTTTTCCGTTCTTCGACGGGTGAATGGCAATGCAGAAATTCTACCGATAATCAAATCGTTTCGCTATTTTTCGGTGCGGCGGGAGATAAATCCGTATTGGGAGATTTCGACGGCGACTTCAAAGCAGACATCGCCGTTTTCCGCCCGTCCGTCGGCGATTGGTATTGGATCAGAAGTTCGGACGGACAATTCAGCGGCGTTCATTTCGGTATCTCGACCGATAAACCCGTCGCGGCAGATTACGACGGCGACAGCAAAACCGACATCGCCGTTTACCGCGACGGAATCTGGTATTATCTGAAAAGTTCAGACGGTTCGTTCGTCGGCGCGGCTTTCGGCACTTCATCCGATCTGCCCGTGCCCGCCGATTACGACGGCGACGGCAAAGCCGATCTCGCCGTATATCGTCCGAGCGAAGGAAACTGGTATCTGTTCAATTCAACGACCGGATTTTCCGCCGTCAGGTTCGGCTCAAATGATGATCTGCCGATTTCGGGTGCTTACATCAGATAGATATACTTTCCACGAAAATAAAAAATGCTTCGTCCCGCGGCGAGGCATTTTTTTATCTCTATAAGTATCAATAATTTCCCCGAATTCCCTTTTCCGACAAGCATTTTTCGGCATTCTTCCGCGAAAGAAAAATGTTGACAAACTTCTCCGTTTATATCAAAATTCTCGACACGCAACTTTTTTCAACCCACTTTCCCAACAGCGGAAAGTCTAATTTTTTTTACTTAGAAGGAGACTTTTTATTATGCAAAACCGTATCGACGCAGAACTAACACCGGAAAGAGCCGACGCAATCGTGCAAACAATTCGCGGCTTTGAAACCGAAATGCCTTTTTTAACCGATCTGTCGAACGAAGAAATTCGATCGATGATTAAAATGGGTGATCGCGGACTTCCATTCGTAATGGATTCATTGACACTCGGCGAACAGGACGACAGTTTTCTGCCGCGTTCGTTTGACGTGGCAAAACTTCGTCGGGATTTAAATCTATTTCAACAATTAATGAAGATCGCCGTTGCCGCCGAGCATTTTCTCGAACTCGTCCGCGATACGATGACAGTCGCGGGAAGCGATGCTTTCGCGGGCGCGCTCGAACTTTACAGTGCCGCCCAAAAACACGGCAAAGGCGACGCATTATCAGGTTCGCTCGAACAAATGAGCCAAAGATTCAAACGTAAGCCGAAATCGAAAGAAGAAAAACCCGACACTGACGAAGAAACTCCGAATCCGTAAGTTTGAGTCTTTTTATATCAACGATGACTCTTTTTTAGTCATGGTTGAGTATCTCGATACTCAACGATGAGTCTTTTTATGTCTCGCTTGAGTCTTTTTATGTCAACGACGACTCGCGGAGAGTGAACGACGACTGAATTTTACTCAAGCGTGAGTCGCAGAGAGTCAAGTTTGAGTAAAAAAGAGTCACGGTTGAGTATCTCGATACTCAACCGTGACTAAAATTTAGTCGTGCGTGAGTCTTCGAGAGTCATGGTTGATTCTCAAATGCAACAACTTTGACTTTGTAAGACTTAATGTGCAAATTATATTAATCTTTTACATACAAATCTAAAATATTTATGGATAGAATCACTAAAAGTTACGTTACTGAATTTCAAAAAAAATACAATTTTGATACAGATATTATTCCAAGTGAATTATTTGAGCATTTTGTTAATTATGTTATTGCTTACTATAAAATAGATGACAGTTTTGACCGAGACTTAATTGAAAAAATTTGTATTGGTAAGAATGGTACTATTGGCGTTGATGGTTTTGCCATTATTATAAATGGGCATCTTATAACTGAGATCGAAGATGTAAATGTAATTTTAGATTCAAACAAACAGTCTAAAGCGGACATTCTGTTCATTCAAAGCAAAACCTCGCCTGAATTCAATATAAAAGATATTGGTGTATTTGGTTCAACAGTCGAGGATTTTATATCTGAAGATCAAAAATATAAATGGACTGAAACTGCAATTAAAAGTATTGATTTATTCAATCATTTGATAAGTAGAGTTAGTGATTTAAGCGAGAAACCTGTGTGTTATTTATATTATGCAACTTTAGGTTATCTCAACTCAGAAGATGTTAATTTAAATGCTCAAAAAGAAAAAATAATAACAAATATTTCTGCTCAAAATATTTTTTCAAATACTGAATTCAAGTATATTGATTACTCGACCCTTCAAAATGATTATAAAAAGATTGGACAATCAATAGTAAAATCTTTTGACTTTGAACATAGGATTTTAATTCCCGATATAAATAATGTAACAGAATCCTATATCGGTGTTGTTCCAACAACCACAATAGTTGATTTAATGACTGATGAAGATGGACAAATATTATCGACCATCTTTTATGATAATGTTAGAGATTTTCAAGGAGATAATAATATTAATATTGAGATTGAAGAGACCTTAAAGAATGACGAAATTAAAGATGCTTTTTCAATTCTGAATAATGGGATTACTATTGTTGCTGAAAGTTTAGTTCCTTCCAGAAACAATTTCACAATAACAAATTACCAATTTATTAATGGTCTTCAAACATCTCATATACTGTTCAGGAATAAAGAACTATTAACTGAAAATGTTTTGGTTCCCTTAAAGTTAATTATTACTAAAAGCGAACCTTTAATTTCAAAGATAATACGATCAACGAATAGACAAACCGCTGTAAAAGATGAAGATTTAATAGCTTATTCGGATTTTCAAAAAAAATTGGAAGACTTCTATAAAACATTTCCTGAACCTGACAAACTTTACTATGAACGAAGGTCAAAACAATTTAATAAAACTCAAGTAGAAAGAAAGCGAATTATAGATAAATCAACTCAGATTAAAACAATTGGAAGTATGATTTATCACAAACCTAATATGGCAACTAGATTTTTTGGGGCATTATTTAACGACTTCGGAAGTAACCTATTCAAAGACAATCATAAAATGCTTCCATACTATACAACTGCATTTACTTTATATAAATTAGAAGAATTATTTAAATCTGGATTCGTTGACAAAAAATACAAGAAAATTAAATTTTTCATTCTTATGATGATTGGTTTAGAGATCAATAAATTCGGCTTTCCAAAATTTGAAAGTAAGCAAGTTGAAAAACATTGCGAAGAATTTCTAGGTAAGATAAAAGATGAAAAATCTTTTAAGAGTATTATTCACTCAATAATAGGCAAAATAGATAGTCTTGAATTAGATTTAACCGACCTAGAACTTTCAAAATCAAAAAAATTAGTTGATGATTGTAAGGCATTTTATTTCCCTAGGGATTAACTGTTGCCGCCGCTTCTGTCAAAAGTGCGTCGTAATAAACTTCCCTCAATGCGTCTTTTTTTTTAAGATTGTTAATTCAACAAACCTTTCAAAGCCTGTCCGGTGTATGATTTTTTGACCTTGGCGACTTCTTCGGGGGTGCCGACGGCGACGATCTTGCCGCCGCCTTCGCCGCCTTCGGGTCCGAGGTCGATGATGTGATCGGCTGATTTTATTACGTCCAGATTGTGTTCGATGACGATGACGGTGTTGCCCGTGTCAACTAGTCTTTGCAGCACGTCGAGCAGTTTGTGAACGTCGGCGAAATGCAAGCCGGTCGTCGGTTCGTCCAAGATGTAAATGGTTTTGCCGGTCGCGCGTTTCGATAATTCTTTGGCGAGTTTGATGCGCTGGGCTTCGCCGCCCGAAAGCGTCGTCGAAGATTGTCCGATCTTGATGTAACCCAAGCCGACATCGAGCAGAGTTTGCAGTTTTATTTTGATGTTCGGAATGTTTTCGAGCAGTGGAAGCGCGTCTTCGATGGTCGTGTCCAAAAGGTCGGCAATCGACAAACCTTTGTATTTGACTGAAAGCGTTTCGCGGTTGTAACGCGCACCCCGGCAAACGTCGCAAAGCACATAAACATCGGGCAGAAAGTTCATTTCGATCGTTTTCACGCCCGCGCCTTCGCACGCTTCACAGCGTCCGCCTTTGACGTTGAACGAAAATCTGCCCGTTTTGTAACCGCGTTCGCGCGATTCGGGAAGCATCGCGTAAAGCTCGCGGATCGGTGTGAAGAGTCCCGTATAAGTCGCGGGATTCGAGCGCGGCGTGCGACCGATCGGCGATTGGTCGATCTCGATGATCTTATCGACGAGTTCCAAACCTTCGATGCTATCGTGCGCGAGCGGCGTCATCGCCGATTTATAGACGTATTTATACAGCGCGGGATAAAGGATGTCTTCGACGAGCGTCGATTTTCCTGAACCCGAAACGCCCGTCACGACCGTTAAAATGCCGAGCGGAAATTCGACGTCGATGTTCTTTAAATTATGCGCCTTTGCGCCTTTGACGGTGATGCGTTTGCCGTTCGGAAGCCGTCGAAATTCGGGAACTTCGATCTTCAGTTTGCCCGAAAGATATTTTCCCGTCAGCGAATTCTTCGATTTTTTGATGTCCTTCGGCGTTCCTTCGGCAATAATTTCGCCGCCGTGACTGCCCGCCAGCGGTCCGAGATCGACGACGTAATCGGCTTTTTCGATCGTTTCTTCATCGTGTTCGACGACCAAAACCGTGTTGCCGAGATCGCGCAATTCGTGCAGAGTTTCGATGAGTTTTTGATTGTCGCGCGGGTGCAGACCGATCGAAGGTTCGTCCAACACATACAAAACGCCGCGAAGCTGCGAACCGATCTGCGTGGCGAGCCGAATGCGCTGACCTTCGCCGCCCGAAAGCGTCTGCGATGCGCGGTC
>DAITPE010000148.1:0-10816 GCA_036833775.1 Pyrinomonadaceae bacterium
AGGCGGGATAAAATTGACCGCCTTGTTTTATATTTTATATTTCTAAATTCAAGAACTACCTCATTCTTTGGGTATTATCGCCAAGCCATGCAAGCCGATTATTCAGCGATTGCGTGCCGTCTGAAACAAGCAAACCGTCGCTGACCAGCAAACCGTCGCTAACCAATAAACCATCGGCGATCGGCGTATTGTCGATCAACAACGTGTCGGCAAACAACGAAGACGATGATAAAAATGCTGTTCCGCTTGTCAGACGCTGATTTCCGTTCGGTTCCGTGCCGTCAGCCAAAACGGTTCCGTCCGAAACGAGTAAACCGTCGCTGACGAGCAAACCGTCGGAGACAAGTAAACCATCGCTGACAAGTAAACCGTCGCTAACCAATAAACCATCACTGACAAGTAAGCCGTTATCATATACCTTTTGATATTCGGTAATCAATTCCGTTCCGGTCAAACTTCCGTAATTCGGAAACATTCCGCCAGCCCATTGGAAATTGGTTCCGCCAACCTTTGAAGCGTGGCGCGGCAAATTGGAACTCGTTCCGAGCGGTTCGCCTTGCGGTGTCGGCGAAGGCAAATCTTGACGGATGAATTTCGCAAGACGCACTGCGCCTTCGATGTTCAATTCGCCTGCACCTTGTTCGAGCGTGTTGAATCCAGCAAGCGGCTGAGCCGTATATTGCAGAATCATTTTGACCATATTCGGCGTAAGTTTCGGATTTGCCTGAAGTAAAAGCGCAGCCGAACCGGAAACCAGCGGAGTTGACATCGAAGTTCCCGAAAGATACATCATTTTTCGCGTATCGTCCGTCGAACTGTTCACGCCCAAACTGCTGTTTTGCGCGATCAGGCGATTTCCTTTCGATTGTGCGCCGACGATGTGATTTCCCGGCGCAACGAGATCGGGTTTGATGAGATTGTCGTAATGTTTGACGTTTGCCGTATCTTTCCAATACGAACGCGTCGGTCCGCGCGAGCTGAATGTAGCGATGCCGTCGTCGCTTCTTTCATTCGTGCCGAAAGTATTCGTCGCGCCGACTGTTATGACCGACGGATCGTTTCCGGGCGAATGGATCGCGCCGTAAAGTTTCTGACCTTGCGCGCTTTTTCCGTTATTTCCGGCGGCGGCAACAACAACGATGCCGACCGATGCCAAACGGCGAACGGCACGGCACAACGGATCGTTTCTCCAAGTTTCGATCGCCGGTGCACCGAGGCTAAGATTGACGACGCGAATATTGTTGGCTGTGCGGTTTTCGTAAACCCAATCCAACGCATTGATCACACCTTCCGATGTTCCGACTCCGTTATCGTCTAAAACTTTCAGGTTCAGAATTTTCGCATTCGGCGCAACTCCTCGGTAATTCTGCATATACAGCAGATCATTCAAATCTAGCAGTTTACCGCTACCGCCTGCCAGCAAGCTCGCAACGTGTGTTCCGTGACCAAATTTGTCGGTTCTCAGATTTCCGCCGCTTTCACTGTAATTTCTCTTTTCGACAATGCGGTTATTACCGTTCAGATCCATGAATGAACGATGCTCGTCATAAATTCCCGAATCGAGCACCGCAACGCCGATTCCGTTTCCGGTCAAACTGAGATTATTCAAAGCCATCCGCATTTCATTGATGCCGGTCGTGGCTTCGATATGTCCGAGCGTATTCAATTTGCGATCGAGCGAAAGATGTCTTGCGCCTTGCAGCGAAGCAATAGTTTCGGCGGCGCGAACAGGTAAATTGACGACCAGAACGCCGAGGTTTTCAGCGGTCGAAGAAATCGTGACGTTGTTTTCCTTCAAAACGCGGAGCATTTCGGGATTTGCAACGTCGTCCGATTGAAGAATCACTTTGACGGTCGCTTTTGAATCCGCGTTTTGCAAAGCTTCACGCAGATCGGGCGACATTTTATCGCCGACGAAATCGTCTTCCGAGTTCGTTTCTTCATTCAGATCGATATTGCGGAAGTTTTTCGCCAGCAAAGTATCTTGGGAAGTTTGATAATTATATTCGTCGATGTTTCCCGCCGTTATGATCTTCAGTTCGCCTTTTGCCGAAAGAGCGCGTAATTTTTCGGCAACGGCTGAACCGAAGATCGGGTTGTTTTGAGCCAGTGCGGAAAAATCTTCGACGTAGAGAAAAGCATTGCCGTGATAGCGTCCGAGCGTTAGAAAAACGCTATCCAAGTTTGCTTTCAATTCAGTTTCGTCTTTAGAATCCGCAACGATCTGTGCCCATTTGACGGTCAGAATCTTGTCACCGCGCAAACCGTTTTCGGCGTTTTGTGCGGCAAGATTATCGACGACGGCATTTCTTTTACTGCCGTATTTGTCCGTTAAAATGATTCCCCTTTTGTCTTTTGTTTTTAAGCCGGAAGCTAATTTTGCCGTCTCGCGTTCCAAACCTTCGGTGACGGGAATCAAACCTTTTTCGGCTTGTTCGGTCAGATCTTCGACGTTAACATTTTGCGCGGGTAAATTTTCCGATATTTCCTGCCGCGTTTTCGTTCCTCGAATCGGCGAATTATTTTGTCCGAAAACAAACGTCGTCGTCATCAAGGAAACTGTCAAAACTGTCGATACAAAATTAGTGAATGCTTTTTTTACCATACCTTGCTCCAATTTTCTTTATTTTATTCTGCGAAAATCTCGGCATTCTTTTGGCAAGCACCGTGCCGTTTACGCTTTTTCGGGCTTAATCTATTGTTTTCAACACTTTTGCGAAATCATCTTTTTTTGTATGAAGGCAGATTGATTTAATTTGACTTGATTTATCGTTCAATTTGACCGAGTAAGTTATTTAAAAAACAAAAAAGGGGAAAAGAATTCTCGTCTTTTCCCCTTTTGTTTTTTTGTTGTAATTCAGTTATTTCGTAATTCCGACCTGCGTCAAAGCGTATGCGTAATCAAACGCGATTTCCTTCAAACGGTCGAAACGTCCGCTTGCGCCGCCGTGACCTGCGCCCATATTCGTTTTCAGCAGAATCGTATTTTTATCCGTTTTCATTTCACGAAGCTTCGCGGCAAATTTCGCGCCTTCCCAATACGGAACTTGGCTGTCATTGAGCGAAACTTCGATCAGCATATTCGGATAATTCTGCGCTTTCACGTTGTCATACGGCGAATATTGGATCATATAATCCCACGCTTTTTTCTCGTTCGGATTTCCCCATTCAATCCATTCTTCGGTCGTCAATGGCAAAGTTTCGTCGAGCATCGTGTTCATCACGTCCACAAATGGAACTTGCGCGATCGACGCTTTGAACGTTTCGGGCGACATATTGACGACCGCGCCCATCAACAAACCGCCCGCGCTTCCGCCTTGGATAACGGTGCGGTCAGCCGACGTGTATTTGTTTGCTTGCAGCCATTTCGCGCAGTCGATGAAATCGTGAAACGTGTTGAGTTTCTTATACATTCTGCCGTCTTGCCGCCATTTTTCGCCGAGTTCCGAACCGCCGCGAATGTGCGCGATGGCGTAGATCATTCCGCGATCGACGAGGCTTAAACGCGCCGTCGAAAAATTCGGTGTCATCGAAAAACCGTAAGAACCGTAAGCGTAAAGCAGCATCGGCGATTTGCCGTCGAGCTTTGTTCCCTTTTTCATCACGAGCGAAACCGGAACTTTCACGCCGTCGCGCGCGGTCGCCCAAACGCGTGTCGTTTCGTATTGATTTTTATCGTAGCCGCTCGGTATTTCCTGCTGTTTGATAAGTTTGCTTTCGTTGGTTTTGAAATTGTATTCGTAAACTGACGCGGGCGTGATCATCGACGAATAGCTGTAACGGATGATTTCCGTGTCGTATTCGGGATTCGTCGCCATTCCCATCGTGTAAACGCTTTCGGGCGTGGTGATTCGCATCGGCGCACGTTTGGTTTTCGTGTCTAAAACTTTCAAATATTCCAAACCGTTTTCGAGTTCGGAAATAACGGCGTGATCTTTGAAAAACTCGATGCCTTCGATCTTGACCGCAGGATTGTGCGGCACGAATTCCGTCCAATTCTTTTCGCTTGGATCGCTCAGCGGTGCTTTTACGATGCGGAAATTTTCGGCGTTGCTGTTGGTCGTGATGTAAAATTCGCCGTTGTTGAAATCGGCTGAGTATTCGTGACCTTCGCGGCGCGGCGCGATGAGTTTCCATTCGCCCGCCGGATTATCGGCTGATAAATATCGATATTCGCGGCTCGTTTTCGCATATGCACCGACGAAAAGCATCTTGTTATCGCGCGATTTTCCGACGCCGATGTTGTAAAGAACGTCTTTTTCGTCATAAAGCAGTTCGGTTTTATCGCTGCCGACTTCGTGCCGCCACAATTTATCCGAACGCTTGTCTTCTTCATCTTCGGTCACGACGAAAATATGTTTGTTGTCGTTTGCCCAAGCGGCCGAAGTTGCGCGTTCGATCGTGTCGGGCAGAGTTTTGCCCGTTCTTAAGTCTTTGAATTGCAGTTTGTATTGACGATAGCCGGTCGTATCGGTCGAAAACGCGAGAATATTGCCGTCTTCGGAAACGTCGAAATCACCGATCGCAAAGAATTCCAATCCTTTCGCCATCTCGTTTTGGTCTAACAAAACCTGCGCATCGCTGCCGTCTTTGCTTTTGCCGCGCAGGAAAACGGGATACTGCTTGCCGGTTTCGGTCTTGGTGAAATACCAATAATCGCCTTTTTTATACGGAACGCTCGTGTCGTCCTGCTTGATGCGTCCGAGCATTTCCTTGTAAAGCGTATCGACCAAGCCCTGATGCGGCTTCATAAACGATTCGGTATAAGCGTTTTCGTCCTTGAGATATTGGACGACTTCGGGATTTTTATCTTTATTGCGGTCACGCAGCCACGCATAGTTGTCAACAACTTCGTAGCCGTGAATCTTCAAAACTTTCGGGACTTTTTTTGCAACTGGCGGTTTCATATCATTCTGGGCAACGATCACTGTGTTGCCTATAACTATAATAATCAGCGACATTAAAATGCCAAACAGCGATTTCATTTTTATATTTTCCTCAACTTCGATTCGATGAATAGATTTTTCAAATATTTTACACCAATTGCGCGGCTTTTGTTTCAAATTTACGGAATTTTCAAAGACCCGAGTGTAAACGAAAGACTGCCGCAGACCTTCTCCATATCAATGCAGGCACAGATTCTACACTTTCGTGCAAATTTACTACACTTTCTTGCAAATGTTCTACACTTTTGAGCAAATCTCATATACTTTCGTGCAAATATTGTTTTGTTTCTTGCAAATGTATGTAATTTCCCGCAAATGTTAGATTGTTTTGCATAATTGTTATATTGTTTCTCGTAAATATTGAATCGTTTTCCACAAATGACAGTAACGGCTTTGCGCCAAAACCCTGAAAACTTAAGCGGTTTGAGTGCAAATTGTTCAGAGTTCAAACTTTAGTTTGAATTTGTTAGCGTAATTCAAACTAAAGTTTGAACTCTGAACCTGTTCGGAGTCATTCAAACTAAAGTTTGAACTGCGGAGCGTGTTGGAGTAATTCTTCCATTTTCCGTAATTCTTTATTTATTTTTTGATTTATTTGCTTGCCGACCGCTCCGCATAAATTATTCTTAACAAATAAAATACGCGATTATTCACTATTTTTCTCATAATTTCAGCCTTGAAAGTTGTGCAAAAAAAACTATCTGCGGCAGTCACTATAAAGAACAAATAAAAAATTATGCGCCCGATCATTATCCCTGATGTTAAAGGTCTTTTTTGTTTGACGGCATCTCCAAAACCGTTCGGGCAATAGTTTTTTGTTGTTCTAAATTAAATAAAATTAAGGAGAATTAAATGGGAAGAATTACCTATAATCTAAACAATGGCGCAACATTACAGTCTTTGGTTCCGACCGTCGGCGGTGTTGCCGCGCTCCCTCCGGGTTTAGCGGGTCCGGGGCTTTATATCATTTTCAACAATCATACGAACAACCGTTATGTCGGAAAATCCAGCGCGGTCGAAGGACGTTTTCAGCCGCGTATGGAATCCGTCTGCGAACTCGGTTTTTCGGTCGCGCAACTGAATCAGATATTGGTTTTTTGGGGCACGGTTTCAATCGCCAACACGCCGCCGCCCGGAGTGGGTATCGTAGTTATGGCTCCGGCACCTGTGGCAGGTTATTCAGGCGCACCGGGAAACCGTTTATACGGAAATATCGACGGGCAAAACATCGAACTCGAAAGATTGCTGATTCGCTTTATTTTGAACCAGTTTCATCCGGCAACGATCACCAATAATACGTGGGGCGCGGCTGCCGCAACCTATACCAATCCGACCGCAAATCCGATCACCGTCACGCTCAATTGGGGCGCGGCAGGACCATTTGCCCCCGGAACTCACCAAGTAGTCTGGGGCGCAGGACAAGCTTGGTAAAGGGGATAACTGATAACTGATAACTGATAACGAAAATACAGTTACCGTTTTCCGGTATTGATTATTTGCTATCAGCGATGCGCTTTTCTTTAATTCCGAAGTTTGTTTTTCAATTGCAAGACAATATAAAAAAGGCAATGCGAATTTAATTTTGCATTGCCTTTCGAGTTTGTTTCGTGATGCCGAATTTATTTAATATTCCGAATCATTCGCGTTATTCGCTAATTTTTGATTGAGTTCGGCGTTTTCCGTATCGCCGATTTTTTTGTATAGATCGGCAAGTCTTTGGTATGCGTCGCAGGTGTTTTTATATTCGAGATATTTATTGAAATCGTCGATCGCCGATTCAAATTCGCCTTTCGTTTCGTAAACGTCGCCGCGATTGAAATAAGCGTCGGCGTTTTCGGGGTCGAGCGTGACGGCTTCCGTAAAATCTTCGATCGCCTTGTCATATTGTTTGACTTCTTCGTAAGTATTGCCGCGATTGAAAAACGTGATGCTCGATTCGGGGTCGAGTTCGAGGGCTTTCCGATAATCTTTGAAAGCCTGTTTATACATCTTTTTCTCTGCGTAAACGCCCGCTCTGCCGTCGTAGCCCGAAGCATATTCGGGGTCGGCGGCGATCACTTTGTTGAAATCGGCTAGGGCTTTATCCAATTTATTCAATTTGTAATAAGCAAACCCGCTACAATAAACGTAATAAATCTCGTCGGGATCGAGCTTCGCCAATTTCGTATAATCCTTCAGAGCGTTTTGATAATCTTCGAGCGATTCATACAAATCGGCGCGTTTTTCGTAAGCCTCGATGTCCGCAGGATCGATGCGAATGTCTTCGGTATATTTTGCGATCCAGCATTTTGTATTGTCTTCGGGACAAACCGAAACTTCGGGTTTAACGGAAACAATTTGCGGTGCCGCCGGAACGGTTTTCACCGTCGAAACGGTTTCAAAAATCAAATTCGGCTCATCCGTAACCGAAACATTCGTCTGCGGCGTAATCAAAACCGACAACACAAAAGCGGCGGCAAACGCAAAAATCTTAAAAACGATACGCAAATTCATAAAAACCTCCGAAAATTGTAATGAACGGATTGTAGCAGAATTGCTTTTAAAATAGCAATATTTTTTTAAAGTAATCGGAGTCGGAGCGCAGGCATCTCTGCCTGCCAGACGTTCGAGGTTTTACGAAGAACGGCGTTAGGTTTAGCGATTCAAACTTCAAAATAACTAAGGGTGCGTGAGCGTTCTTGCGCGTCGCGCTCAAACTCTCACGGCAGGCAGGGATGCCTGCGCTCCAATTATTGCATCGCTTTTTTTCAAAAAGTAAAAAGGCAAAACGAACGAATTCATTTTGCCTTTTTACTTTTTAGTTTTTACTTACGCTTATCTTTCGCTGATCGGCGTGTATTTCAGGTCGCGTCCGCCGATGTATTCGGCGCGCGGACGGATGAGTTTATTGTTGGAATATTGTTCCAAAATATGTCCCGTCCAACCCGAAATGCGCGAAACTGCGAAGATCGGCGTGTATTGATCGAGCGGAATTCCCATCAGATAATAGGTCGAAGCCGAGTAAAAATCGACGTTCGGATGCATTCCTTTCTTTTCGAGCATTAACTGTTCGATTCTCTGCGACATATCGAACCATTGCAGATTGCCGACCTTTTCGCCGACTTGTTTTGAAAACTTACGAAGCCAAGTCGCGCGCGGGTCTTCGGTTTTGTAAACGGCGTGACCGATGCCCATGATCTTGCGTTTTTCTTCCAAAGCTTTGTCGAGCCACGAATCGACGTTTTCAAGGCTGCCGATTTCAAGCAGCATCTTCATCACGTTCGTGTTCGCGCCGCCGTGAAGAGGTCCTGCCAAAGCGCAGATTCCGCCCGTGACCGAGCCGTAAATGTCTGCCAATGTTCCCGAAATGACGCGCGTCGTAAAGGTCGAGGCATTCAATTCGTGGTCGGCGTGCAGAATCAAACAAATGTCGAAAATCTTCACTTCGTCGGCTTCGGGCATTTCACCGCGAAGCATATACAGGAAGTTCGTCGCGATATTTTGATCGGGAAGCGGTGCAATGACATCTTTGCCTTCGCGGATCCGTTCCCAAGCCGTGACCACAGTCGGAAACTGCGCCGTTAATTTCACCGCCGCTTTGACCGCGTGTTCACGGTCGGTTTTATGTGCGCTTTCCTTGTCGTAAAACGCCAGCGCGGAAATCGCCGTCCGCAAAACATCCATCGGTTCGGCATCTTTCGGAAAGGTTTTCATCATATCGATGATTTCCGTCGGAATCGCGTAATTCGCACGAATCTCGGCATTGAGCGCATCGAGTTCGGCTTGTGTCGGCAAATGTCCGTTCCAAAGCAGATAGACGACTTCTTCAAACGTCGAATGTTCGGCTAGGTCATGGATGTCGTAGCCTTGGTAAATTAAAATTCCTTGTTCGCCGTTGACATCGCCGATTGAGCTTTGCGCGGCAACCACGCCTCTTAATCCGGCGGTAGCGGCAGTTGATTCTTTTGCTGTAGTCATTGTCTTTTTCCTTAAGTTTATTAAAGTAATGTTAGTTTGAATGTAACAAAACAGCTTAAAACTGACAAGTTAATCCGTTTTTTTCTAATATTAAATTGGCTTAACCAATAGTTTAGTTTTTCTATTTATACTTAAAATTTCAGCCGCAGAGCTTCCCTTTGCGGAAATCTCCAAAAAGCCCGAACTGCCCAAAATCATTATTAATTCATCGTCTTCGGCTTCCGCATAAAACCTACATATTTTATTAATAAGCGTTTCGCCGATCTCGATTGCAAACTTTTCGGGCAAATTTTCCTGACGCAAATTTGTTACCAAATTTCCGAAACGGTCGATGTGAATTATTTCCGCATTCTCGAAATCCTTTGTTTGTTTGATTACTTTATAATTATTTACTCGATTTCCAAACATTTCGGGCGAAATGCCGAGTGAAAGATGCGCCGCGACAGGCGCGAAAATATCGCGTCCGTGAAAAGTATTACTGACGTTTTCTGCGAAAAATTCCCTATTTGTAAGTTCAAAAATGCGGAAATTTTCCACGTTTTCAAAGACGAAACTCAATAAACCGTTGTCCGGCGCGATGAAATAATATTTATCAGTTTCAACCAAAATTGCCTTTCGTTCAGACCCGACGCCGGGATCGACCACCGCAACAAAGATAGTTTTCGCAGGAAAATTTTGAAAACAATTCGCCAAAACAAAACTCGCCGATCTGATATTTTGCGGCTCGATCTCGTGCGAAATATCGATTATGTTTGCGTTTTCATTGATCGAAAGAATCACGCCTTTCATCGCGCCGACGTAATAATCCCGCGTTCCGAAATCGGTTAAAAGTGCGATAAACATAAAATAATTTGAACGTCTGCTTCCTTGCAGACAATTGAACGCAATCCACGAAAAAATTGATTCAACTTCAAAATTTTCAACTGCGAAACTTATGTTACACCGTTTTTCAAACGGCGTTTGCCGTCAAGGTGACGGCGTTCCGACGAAAAAACATAAAAAAATTATCCACGAAAAACTTTCAGCGGCAAAGTTAATTTACGCTTAAATTTTCGCGGATAATTATTTCAATTATGAATTTCAATCACGAATTACGAATTGAAAAAGAATCAAATCGTTCGTAATTCGTAATTTGAAATTCGTAATTGTTATCTGATTTGTGTTTCGTAGGCAGTTTTGATCTTCAACTGCTGTTGTTTGTTGAGCCGAATATGTTTGCCGCGTTCGATGACGACTGCGCCGACACCGAATGCCGCGCCGACACTTGCGCCGACTGCCGCACCGACCGGACCACCCGCAACTGCGCCGATGACCAAACCTGTTCCGGTTGACGCGCCGACTTTGATCGAATCGTCTTTGATCGAGCTTTTGCCTTCGACCGTTCCTTCCGGGTCAACGCGTTTCACATTGTCGCCTTTCGACGGCAAAACTTCGGTCAAAAGCGCGTTGAAATTGCTCCAGCGATTGTCCGTCAAAATAATGCGGTCAAACGAAAGAACCATTTCCGAACGGCGTTTGATTCTGCCGGGTTTGGTAATTTTTCCGACTCTGCCTTCGATTGTCGCTCCGGCAATTTCGGTCGGCGAAACGATTCGCGCCGTGAATTTATCGCCTTCGCGATTGCGTTCGGTGCTGAGATCGTCGATCAATTCAACGATCAACTCGGTATCGGTCGGAATAATGATGATCGAATCGCCGTATTGCGGCTGATACGAAACTTCTTCCTTATTTTTTATGCTCGGTGCTTGATTGTTGTTGTAATTGACATTGACATTTTCGGCGACATTCTTTTCGGGAATCGTCGGCGAAGGAAGCGTTTTTTCGGGTTGCTTATCAACGACGGGTGTCGTAATCGAACCGCGTTTTTTCAGATCGACGGGCAATGTCGCATCGAACGAACGCTTGTCGAATCC
>DAITPE010000149.1:0-10789 GCA_036833775.1 Pyrinomonadaceae bacterium
ACTGAGATACAAAAACCGCATAGAAAATCAGCGTTTCAGCAACTAAAGTAAATTGAAACATTAAACAAAAATGCCTGTATTTTTGTTGATAACTACAAAAAAATACGAAACCAACACAGGATTTCATTATTGTCTATAAAAGAGAGAACAGGACAATACAAACCGAATCCTTGGGAGTTCGAGTGCACAAGCTATTTCAAAAAGGGGCAAACAAAAATTGAGCAGTGTTATTTTCAAATAAATAATTGCTTTAGTCAAGATTTTTCTTCTCAAAAACCGCAATTTTCTTAGTAAATCGTTTTAGTAAGTGCGGTTTTCGGGTCGATAGAATCGCAAAAATTGAAAAGAGGTCAAATAAGATATAAAATTGCCGAAGTGTGGTCAAACATTTTATTGCTGATTTTTATTTTGGGTTTACCATTGATTTCGGTCAAAAGCCAAACGATTTGGGTAAAAGATTACCAAAACGCTCTCAAAATATCAAAAGAAACCGGAAAGCCTTTGCTTTTAGATTTTACGGCAAGCTGGTGTCCGCCGTGCCGTTTAATGGAGCAAACTTTTTGGGATCGTGCAGAAGTTGCCGAATTTTCAAAACAATTCGTTTTCGTCAAAATTGATGCCGATCAAAACGCCGAGCTGAAAATGAAATACGGCGTGAGTGGATTGCCGACGGTAATTTTGGCAGATGCTTGGGGCGAATCTGTCGATTCGCATCGCGGTTTCGGACAAAACGGCGACCGTGTGATTTTGGAAAAACTCGCAAATTTCCCGAAAGATTTCAGTTCGATGAAACAATCCGGCGAACGGCGCGAAAAAAACGCAAATGATCTCGACGCACTTTATCAATTTGCTGATTTTTATCATCGGCAGAAATTGTATCAATTTAGCATCGGATTCTACAAAAAAATCCTCAAACTCGAAAACATTCCCGAAAAACGTGAAAACACACTGTTGAATCTTGCGTATGAACATTTACATCTCGGTCAATCAACTCTTGCTTTGGAAAATTTCGAGATTTTGACCAAAGAATTTCCAAAAAGCCCGCAAATCGAAATTTCTTTATACGGCATAATAATGGCGCAGATAAATAAACAAAACCTTAGCGAAGCGGAAAGCAATTTTTCCAGATTGAAAAACGAATTTCCCAAATCGAAATTTATCGCAGAAGCTGAAAGACTGATCTCAAATTTCAAAAAACGTCGGTAATAACCATTTCTCCAATAAACTCAAAAAACGTAAACGAAGTTGTATAATCGTTTACGTTTTTATTTCAAAAGCAGTAAAAAATCGATTAATTTATTTTGATCGTTACGGAAATTTCCTTCTCGGTTTCCTCAAAATTCTGAACTTCGATCGTATAATCACCGTTTTTCGGCAATTTTGCCGTTAATTTGGTTGTCTCGTCTTTTACGTCTGCATCTTCTAAAATTCTCAGCGAAGCATTTTTCGCGTTTATCGAAACAGACAAAGTTTGTCCTGCACGCGCTCCAACAACAAGCCGCTTAAGTTCTTGAGCAGGAACATTTACGGTTAAAGTCGTGCCGCTTGAGCCTTTGGGAAATGTAACTCTTTGCGACGGATAAAGTTCGCGACGGTCGGATTTTTTGGTTTCTTTCAATTCGCTACCGCTCAATTTGTAAAAGCTCGTCACGACAAATTCGGGACAGCACGCGCCGCCTGCTTCACCGACATCGTTTGATTCGACGATCAAAATTCCGTTTTCGATCCTTGCTTCACGCAAACCGCCGTAAGCGCGATCGCCGCCTTCGATTCTTGTTAAAAGCGTTGCTTTTCCGCCTTTCATTCCATAAATAAAACCTTCGGTAAAATTTCCGGTTCCGCCCGTATTGCAAACGGTTAAAATGACGGCTTCTTCTTTACCATCACCGGTCAGATCGCCGTAAACAGTTTGAAATGCTTTCAAATAAAAACGATCGGTATAACCGTCCATTTCTTTTTCGCGTGAAAATTCGCCGTTTTTAACCGTAATTTTTTCGGTTTCTTCACCTGCACAATACGGCTCATAAGTGAAATTTTGAAAATCGACTTTTCTAATATCGCTTTGAGCAAAAGCCATCAAATTAAGAACAAAAATAAAAACACTCAAAAGTAAAATTTTTTTCATATTTCAATTTACAATTTTATAAGATTCGGACAATAAAAGACGAACTTAAAAGTTGATTTTGCTCTAAAAGAAAAACAATCAAGCGGAAAACGCACAAAGCTGATTTCCGCTTGATTAAAAACGCTTTCAAGGCGTTTCGTTGGGGGAATTTATAATTTGGAGTGGTTAAAACAAGAACCTCAACATCTATAGCGATAATTTTTCAAATTCGGTATCACTTCAAATAAAAAAAGCGTCTTGAAAAAGACGCTTTTCAAAAGAACTAATAAAATATCTTATTCAAAAGATTTACACGGTTTTGTTGCCGCCGCGTCAGCCGATTTTTGCGCTTGGGCGTTTTGGGTTTTACTCGGTTTGACGACATCCGTGATGCAAGCCTCTGTTTTTGAAAGTTTTGTTACGATCAAATAAGAAGTAGTTTTTTCTGGTTTTTCAGGATCGGAAACATTGAAACGAACGATCAAAGCAACCGGAACTTTTCCCTTCATACGCCATTCGGCTTTTGTGCCGATGGATGAAAAAGAGGAAGAAACCATACTGAAATCGAGTTCGATTTTATTTTTCGCAGGCGTGATCACATTCAGCGATTGGCGAATATCGCCTTCGGTCAACTCAAGCTTGTAACCGCCCGTGCCGGGACATTCGCCGCGATACCAACCGGCTCCTTCGTCGGATTGTTCGATAGTTTTACAATCTTTCGTTTCCAAACTCGTGTAAATGCTTTTGTTTTGCGCCGATGCGAAAACCGAAAAAGCCAAAATAAAACAGCCGATAATGATAAATTTTTTTGTCATATTTTCCTATGAAATAATATAAATTAAAACATCGAAGTTGACCAATTTGTAATTGAAATTTCAATCGTAAATTACTGCATATCTTTGATTTCGATTTTCAAAGTAAAGTTTGCCGTCACATTTTTTCTTCGCGCCGCCGAACGCGGCATCAAAACGCGAACCGTATAATCGCCTGATTCGTCAATTTGCATCGTTCCGCCGCCGATTCCGGCAGCATCGGGCATATTGTCGCCGTCGGGCATAAAAATCACCATCTCAAGTTTGTTTTGCGGCGAAAGATCGAGCGAAAGAACTTGTCCGGCTTTGATTCCGATTTTGTAATCGATGTATTTGTAACCCGTGATCGTTCCTTTGATGGTTGACGAAGTCGCGCCTTTGGCAAATTGCACACGTTTCACGGTTTGCGCTTTCGTTTCAAAGTTTGCGGCAAACACGATTCCTAAAAATAAAAAACTGACAAATAAAAATCTTTTCATAATTAATCCTCGATAAATTTCGGTTTTGCACCGCTGGTTTTTTTGTAATCTCCGGTCGTCGAGATCATATCGTTGACGAAACCGCAGTCGCCTTTTTGTTTAATTTTCAAAACATTTAATTTGACGAATTTCATCGTGATCGTGCAATTTTCGTATTCCATTCCCGCCGGTGTAAAGGTCGCCGTGTCGCCTTCGATCTGCGCGTAACCGCTTAAAGTTCCGGTATTTCCGCGCGCGTCGCCGTTTGGACCGAGTTTTAACGACGCAAAAAATTCGACTTGCAAATTGTAGCCCGGATTATCCAAACCGCCGCGACCGACCGAAAAAACTTTGACGATATTTGCGCCGTCAGCCGTTTTGAATGTTCCGTTCACTTCTTTTGAACTCACATTTTTTCTTTGTGCAAAAGTGTTGTTCGCGCAAAGAAAAACCAAACCGAAAAACGCTAAACCTAATAAAATCTTTTTCATAAACTTATTTTTTGATACTGAATTTTTCACCGTTCCAAGTAAATTCCATCACGACAAGATTCTCACTTTCGTTCATTTCGCCGTTTTCACACATATTGCAAGCCATTTTGACGGTTGTGCCGACTTGCGGAAGCAGAAAATAATTGCTCAAACCGTCTTCCGTGTTGATCTTTTTCGCTTTGAAAGCGGCTTCGACCTGACTATCGGTCGGCATCGGAAAAACTTGTTTCGTAACATCAGTCCATTTTCCTGCTTTGTAAGTGAAAAATTTGATAAATCCTTCGCAAGCCGGACCGCAGCCCGATTCAGCCTGCGCGATCAAATAACTGCCGTCTTTTTTCTTGAAAAGCGCGATTTCCGCCCAACCTTCCCACGCGCCTTCGAGCTTCAAATAACCGTTTTTGATGTCTTCGGTTTTTATCAAAGATTTGCGGTGTTTGGTCAAAGCGGCTTTGTTCGTGATTTTGTTGCCTTCCAAATTGGTCGCGTAAACATCCGAAGGCATCGCTAGATAAAATTCCGTCACGGTTTTCGGCTGTTGGGCAAACGCCGCAAACGAAAACGCGAAAAGTATTAAAGCGAAAGAAATAAATAGTTTTCTCATAAAAGTTTGTCCTCAATTTGAACAGCGATATTTTTGAAAATCTCGTATCAAATTTTAACAAAAAAAATGCTTGCGTCTGTAAAAAAACGCAAGCATTTCGATTTTGCCGAAAGAATTCGATTTATAAATATTTTGAAAGTTTGACGGTTTTTCCGCACATGGAATCGTCAACCGTAAAGATCACGTCGCCTTTTTTGCCTTTATTGGCGTGGCGGATTTCGCGTCCGGCTTCGCACGTAACGCTGGTCGAAGCACCTTTGTTGAGTTCGACAAATCCTGCGCCCGTGTGAATTTGAATGTCTGCGTCCGTGTCGTTCAAAATCTTAAAACTCGCGCGCGCACTCGCGTTTACATTCGGTTCAAACGAAATTGTCGGATTTGCCGCAAAAACTGCCAAATTGGCAAAAATGATCGTAAAAATTATAAAAGTAGCTATTTTTTTCATTATTATTTCTCCAAAAATTTATTCAGGGCTTTCCTGATATTCAAATTCGACGAAGGCTTCGCCGTTCCATTTATACATTTTGGCAACCACGCCGCCGTCAGTCGAAGTTTTGCATCCGGCAAGAAAATGAATAATTTTTTCGCCGCCGTAAAAATCGATCGCAAGCGGAACTTGAACGCCGTCTTTCAATGATTTTTTGTCTTCAAACGCAGGCGCATCACGCAAGATTTTGATAACTTCGTCGTTGTCGGGAATGATCAGATAATCTTCCGAAACATCGGTGTATTTACCGTTTTTGTAATCCAAAAATCTCATCATTCCGATGCATTCGCCGTCGGCGCAAAGATTGTTGACCATTCCGAGCAAAACGCCGCCGTTCTTTTTCTTAAAAATTTGCAGACCGCCGAAAACTTTTCCATCGCCTGCTTCATCGGTCAATTCGGAAAGCGGAATGTTGAAAGTCAGATTTCCGTCTTCCGCGTTTTCGTTTTCGATCCAAGCTGCGCGTTTCTTCGATTCGGCTTTGATAAATTCCGTCGGAATCGCCAAAAAATGTTCTTTGACCGACAATTCCTTTTTCTGTGCAAACGCTGCAACATTCAAAATAAGTGCGCAAAAAGTTAATAAAATAAGTTTCTTCATAAATTTTTTCCTTTGATTCGTAAAAAAATCGACTTCAAACTCTACAGCGATAAAATTAAAAAAATCGTATCTTTTTAATTCGAGATCGTGCTTAAAATTTCAAGAACTTTGTCGGTAATCTTTTGAACATTCGCTTCGGAAGTAATATTTTTCAAATCCTTCATTTTACCGAGTTCTTTGAATTCATCAACGATTTCGGACGGAATATCTTCAGGTGCATTTCCGGCAAGAATTCCGATCATATCGAGCGAAAATTTCAAATCTTCTTCGTTTATCTCGACATCATCGGTTTTGTTTTTCTTAAATTGAACATAAATCGTGCCGAAGCGTTCGCCGACAAGCATTTGCCATTTGTCGGATTTGCTCGATTTATCGCGCAAAGCTTTTGTCGCCGTTTGTGCCACATCCAATCTTTTATAGTCTTCAGCATCACTTGAAAGTTCGATCACGGGTTTTAATTCAGCCGAATAATACCTGATATTCTTTTGATATTCAGAAAGCGCGGCGTGATAATTTGCGTCGTGTATTTCGCCCAAAACCGACAACGACATTCCGATCGCAAACGGTGTCATTTTCTGCTCGGTCGTCAAAGATTGCGCCGAAACATTCAAAGCTAAAAAAGCACTAATCAAGATCGCTAAAATTGTATTTTTCTTCATAATTTTATTTCCTCAAATTGTTAAGCGATAGAATTTGAAATTCGGTATCAAATAAAAAAGACGAACGAAAATGTTCGCCTTAAAACTGATTTTTTACAGACAAAATTATTTAGCTTCGACAAATTTCTCGCCGTCGAAAGTAAACGAACGAACGACGAAGGCGTTTTGACACAAACCGTCGGGACAATCGACGACCATATTTAATTTGTTGTTGTTAAAATTGATGTTGGCTTTATATAAAGCACCGACAGGTTTTTTGTAGTTTTTATTCGCCTTCAAAAGATTGATAATCATATCGTTTGAAGTGTAATAGCTCGCCAAATGCAGACCTGTCACGAGTTGCGCGTTGCCGTTTTCGATTTGAATAAGCTGAAACTGGTTGTCGCACATATTATCAACGGTGCAAGCCGTGTAAGTTACGGCAAACATTCCGCCGCCGGTTTTGGTCGGAAAAACTTTCGCTTCTCCGTTTGCGCGCATCGTTCCTTCAGTGGACATTGCCAGATTCGCCGGAACTTTGAAAATGATTCGGTTCTCGTTTTCAAAAGTTTGCGAAATTACATTGTCAACATTTTCCGAAGCCGTGATCTGCAAAAGCGGTGCGGCTTCTTTGAAAATATCTCTGACGTTGATCTTGCCGTTTGAAGCGGTTTTATTCGCTTCAGATTGAATGGTCTGAGCCGTTTGATTCGTTTGAGTCGGTTTCGTGATTTCCTCGGTTTTTTTCTTGATTTTATTCAAAATTCCTTGGGCATTTACGGTTTGCAGCCCGTTCAAAAACAGAAATGTTGCCGCCAAAATAAAAAATGTATTTTTTTTCATAATTTCTCTCGATTCAAAATGTAATAAATTCTCTACAAAGACATCAGCGATAAAATTTGAAATTCAGTATCAAATCAGATTTTTGAAATAAAAAAAACGCCGCTCTCACGACGTTTCCGATCTATTATTTTCTTGAAATTTGAATTTACCGAATTTTTTTATTGAACAAATTTACTGTTTGTAATAATCCAATTTCCGGCGGGCGGTCGCGGATTCGGCGTTGAAGCACGGATAAAAACGAGATGAGTGCCGTCGTAATCGTTATATGCGGGAATGTCCACGACAAAACCTTGAGCATTGAGATAACCTCCGCCGGGAAAACCGTTTTCGAGCGTGATGCTGTGTCCTTCGAGAACCGGATTGCCGACAAATTCAGAGTTTGAGCCGACTGTCCAAGTTCCTGTTCCGCGATCACGATTTTTTTCTGCGGTGGTGAAAACTGCAAATTTTTCGTAATTTACAAAGGCTTTGAAAATTCCCATATCTACAATCCAACCGCAATTATCGAGAAATCCGGCATCGGGAAAAGTGCTTTGTAAATGAATTTTGTCGCCGTAAAGAAGTGGTTCACCATCTTTTTTTCCTCTTGCGGAAACGATTTTCCAGCTTCCTGAACCGTTTTCACGATTCGGATTCTGATGCGTTGATACAAATTTTATTTGAGTTGGAATATTATTAAATTCAGCCTTATTTTTGATTTCCCCCCAAACATCGAGATAACCCGCATCGTTTGAAACTCCGCTTTTGAGATGAATAACCGAACCGATTTTTAGTGCCGAAGTTTCGATTACGGCAGCATTATTCAATGTTTGAGCCGAGCGTGATTCTATGTTTTCGGGTTGTTTATAAGATTTATTTCGTTTGTAGAAATTAACAAAACCGGCTCCGGTAAGAATTCCGGCTGTTAATGCCAAAATAATTATCAAAGTTGTCGAAAAATAATGACGAAGCCCAGTTTTATTTGTCGGAACAGAAACAATGAATGCATCGGATTCTTTATTAATTATCGTTTCTTCTGATTTGTCATTAAAAGTGATTGTTTCCTCGCCGCGCGTGTATTCGACGGTTTCTTCTTCAATGATGATCGCATTTTTACCAGTTTGGGTAACTTCTGGAATAAATCGATAGCCTAATTTCGGCACGGTTTCGATCATCTGTTCACCATTCGCACCGTCTTCCAGCAGTTTTCTGAGCCACGAAACATTTCGCGCCAGCGTATTTTCTTCGATAAAAGTATCTGCCCAAACAGCATCGAGCAGTTCGCTTTTTTTTGTGATGCGTCCGGCGTTTTTAACAAAATACAAAAGCAGATCGAATTGTTTCGGAGTAAGTTGGATCGGCTTAGATTTGCACAAGAGCAGCCTTTCAGTTTCATCCAACTGAAATGATCCGAAAGAGTATAACTCTTTTTCGTTATTGGGGTTTATCATCTAATAAATCTCGACTTTCCCACGAATTATACGCAAAATCCAGAAAAAATCCAAAAAATATCCAAGTTAATCCAGAAAAAATCCAGAAAAAATCCAGACATTCATTTTTGAATATCTTAAATTTGTTCACATCGCCCGATAAAGACAATTATTTTTCGATAAAAGTAATGGAAATCAAACGAAATTTTGAAAAACTGGTTGTCGTTAAACGGCGGTTTATTATCAGTCAAAATTCGTCGGAACAACAAATTGTTTGTGCAGAATGCGGTGAAATGATGCTGACCATCGCGCAGACCGCCGCTTTTTTAAGAATCAAACAACGCCGAATCTTTCAGCTTGCCGAAACGGGATCATTACATTTTACCGAAGCGGAAACAGGAGAATTTATGATTTGCCTTAGTTCGCTATCGGCGGAATTAGATAAGGAGAAAGACGAAAGTTAAAAACAAAAAGCCGAATTTCGGCAAATTTGTACCAGTGAAATCGAGGACATAAAAACAGTCTATATCATTAACAGTAAAGCAAATATGTTTAAATCAATATTCAAACTGAAAACAACCACTTTTATTAAATTGTCTTTTATTCTCGCTGTTTTGGCGGGGCTTTCAGGCTGTCGTGACTTGTCCGTGTTTTTTGATCCAGCTAAAAATGCTCCGAAAAAACAATTAAAAGTGGTGAAACGGGACAAACCGAATTTATCTGATGAAACGGAAGAAAGAGAAGTCGATCCCGATTCCGATGAATTGGTTGAAGCAACGGAACAGGATTTAACCAATGAAAAGGTTGCGCCGGATTCGACAAATAATACTAATAAACCGGCGAATCCCGTTCTAACGGAGCCGAACGCCGATTTGGTTCAGATCGAACAAAAAGCTAAATCGATCGTCGGCAGATGGAAACCGGCGGATAGTGAAGACGACATAATTTTCGAGTTTACCGAATATAAAAAAGAAGGTGACACCTTCGTCGGTACTTTCAACTTTTATATGAGTAACGGCGACCGCGATGAACCGTCAAAATACATAGTTTCACGCGATAAAATGATAAAACTGATTCAATTCGGCAAAGAAAGCAAGATCGAAATCTCGGTTTCGTCTGACGGAAAATCGATGCGTTTTGTGAATCAGGACGGTGAACTTAGTAATTTGGTAAAGGCAAACGCATCGCCGCAAAAACCGCCGCAAAATCAAACTGAAAAGCCTCGATCACAGGTACCGCAACAGCAGCCGAAGCCGACGGTGTACAGACCTGAAAAGCACGATCAAGATTAATTGATTGTGCTTCGGATTCGGTCATAAGTGGTTGAAAATATTGAAACTTAAATTATTGGAGAATGGAGAAAAAGATGGTTAGTAAATTAAATCAAAAAACGCTGAATATTTTAATTTTGCTGTTGGTTTCGGCACTTTCTGTTTCCCTATGGGGTTGTGCCGATAAAAAACCGCGCGTCAAGCGGGCTGATGCTTCAGGCGACGAAACGGTGGTCGAAGAACAATCAAAAGATGTGGTCGTAGTTCAAAGCAATTCAGGCACATCAACAGCCGGAGTTCCAAGTCAAAAGCCAACCCAAAAAACGACTGCGGCACAATCATCAAATCCTTTTGAAGGATCGTGGGATGTTGATTTGAACGGGACTTTTGCAAATTGGTCTTTCGGGTATGCGAGCAAAAACGGTGAAAAACTGGAAGGAAAAATTACCGATAATTCAGGTTCGGTGATCGGCGATTATACGGTTCTGCCGAATAAAACAGTTGAATTGAACATTTATTCGGCAGGCGTGAACGCGATCGTCGGCTATAAG
The DNA here is from genome assembly GCA_036833775.1 of Pyrinomonadaceae bacterium. Taxonomy (GTDB): domain Bacteria; phylum Acidobacteriota; class Blastocatellia; order Pyrinomonadales; family Pyrinomonadaceae; genus JAJQRF01. The sequence continues at coordinate 10,269 of DAITPE010000149.1, forward strand.
GTTTCCAATGGCGGAAATCAAATCCAAATCGACGACGGTTCAAACAAAGTTTCCTTAACCAAAGGAAAAACGAATTCCACGATTCAAAATGACGGTTCGGTTCTCGCTTCAAAAGGTTGGTCAAATATCACGAATTCAAGCGACATCATCAAGTTTACATCACTTAATCAGTCGAGTGCCGGTTGGACAGGTTCATACGCCAGAGGTTCGGATTATGGAACATTTAAAATGACTGCTGGAAAAATAACTTTGAATTCTCAATCTAACGGAAGCGTTAATTCTTACAGCTATAAGATTAGAGGCAATAGCGTGTTGGATTTGACGGATTCAAAAGGCAACACGGAGTCTTTCAACTAAAAGATATTGATAAAAAAATGAACGTAAAAATCAAACAAAAAATAAAAAGCATCTTTCTGACAATTTTCGTTTTAGGCATTTTAATTCTGTTGGCAGGCTGTCAAGCCGCTTCGGATTTGTTTAATCCCGACACTTATTCCTGGGATTACAATAAAGAGCCGTGG
>DAITPE010000150.1:0-10772 GCA_036833775.1 Pyrinomonadaceae bacterium
AGCCAAAATTTCTTCGATGCGTTGACGGTCTTCGGGATAAACGAGCTGCATAAAAGTTTCGTAATTTAACAGATCATAAGGCGAAGCTTCAAAAAGCTCGTTACATCGCGGTGTCGAATAAACGACGCCGGTTTTCAAATCCCAAGACCATAAACCGATCTCCGCACTTTCGGCGGCGTAAAGCAGATGTTCGCTGCGCTGACGATAATATTCAATCTGTTTTTCCTGCGACGTGACATCGTAAGCGCAAAAGAAAATTTCCTGCAAATTGTTTGAAGGTTGGAGATTGAGTTCGATAAACCGTTTATCTTCCGAACTCATTCTGAAATCTAGGAAAATCCTTGATTTTACACCGTTTGCGGTTTCTTGAATAGCATTTTCGAGCGTTTCCGCCGTGAATTCCGACGACTGCCAATAAACCGTTTCGGAAAACTTTTGCCCGACCAAAAGATCGGTTTCGAGATCGGTCTGCTCGAAAATTTTTCCTTTCAGCCGACGCACAAAGCCTTTGGAATCGAGAATTCCGTAAAAGGCAAAAACATTCTCGAAAATAGAAAGTGTTTGTTCGTTAAAATAAAACTCAGACTGTGAATTACCGTCTGAGATATGTCCAAAATTCGTATCCATAAAAAGGGGATTAGATTTAATTCCTAACATATCTTCGCTGTTTGACAAAGTGTAGATTAAAAACGGAAATAACCTCGCTCCCGAAAAAAGGAACGAGGTTCAAGGCAAAGTTAAATAAATTTACTTATCTTTGATTGTTGTCGGTATTTCAAATTTTTACCAAGTAAATTAAACAACTCTTCTGCCGGTTAAAAGACGGATCAAAAATACGACTAATGCAACCACTAAAAGCACGTGCAAAATTCCGCCGAATGTTTGTCCTGCCACAAGACCTAAAAGCCACATAACCAATAAAATAACAATAATCGTTTCCAACATTTCTCAAATTCTCCTATATAAAAATTTCAATTGCCGTTAAGCACCTGAAAATTGCATAAACAAAATTTGTGCCAAAAACATTAAGTGTTGTAAGTAAACGGATTATGCAGATTATTTAAAAACTGTATGTAATAGAAAGTCACTTAAAAGTATGAAATTAATACAGGGCTGATTTATCAAAAACAGACAGTTCTTCGGTTTCATAAAAGGCAAAAACGAGGTATGAAGTTTAAAGTGATATAAATCAACAACTTAGCAGGTGGTTGTATGGTTTTGATACGTTTTTCGGGTATTTATTTTTATAAAAAACCTAAATAAGAAGTGTAAATATTGAAATGCCTAGACTTATTGTTTTTGGCACGTTCATTGCGAAGCATCGTTCGAGTAGTTTATTAGAAATTTTTTTGGTTACTTGAGGAATAATTAAATGAATACAAATACAGCAACGAAAAAAGTTACGGAAAATATTGAAGATGTTAAAAATACCGCAAAAGAAAAAGTCGGTCAATATTTGGAAACATCGGGCGAAAAGATTTCAAACGTGAAAGAAAAACTTTCAGACAATCTTGCAGGAGCGGCTGAGAAATTACACAAAAATTCAGATTCTGCACAAGATTATTTGAATAAAAAGGCGGATCAATTTAACGAAATCGCGCACGAGAAAATTGAAAAAGCAAATCAATTCGGACATCGTGCCGCTGCGACTTTGGAAGGTTCGTCGGATTATGTGAAAAACTTCGATTTTGCGGAAGCCGGAAACAAAATCAAGACAACCGTTAAGCAAAAACCGCAAATCGGTATTGCATTGGCGGGTATATTCGGACTTCTGATCGGCTTATTGGTGGGTCGAAAAACAAGTTAGACCTATCGATAATCGGGGAGTGTGAATAATATGGAAGAGGTAAGTTAAAAGGGGGCTTGCCTCTTTCGATTTAAAGAGATAAAAACGGAAGCGGTATATGAATCTGTTTTTTATTTGATACAATCTAATCAATTAAGGAAAAATGCAGCTAAAACTATGGCATACAAAGCATTAGTTATTGATGATGACAGACCGACGCTCGACCTTTTGAAATTTCAGCTCGAGACCGAAGGCTTTCAAACTTCAATTGCCGAAAACGGCGCACAAGGATTGAGTTTTATCCAAGAAAACGAATACGACATTATCTTGACCGATTTGAATTTGCCCGACATCAGCGGAATCGAAATGGTCAAGCGTTCCAAAGAACAATCGCCAAATACTGAGATCATTATGATCACCGGCTACGGTTCGACCGAAAAAGCAATCGAAGCAACGAAAGCCGGAGCTTTTTGGTATTTTACGAAACCCGTCGAATTTGAAGAATTACTCGTCCTGATCGAAAAAGCGGTCGAAAGAAAGAAACAGAATCTAGAAATCAAAGAACTGCGCGGAAAACTATCGAGCCGTTCGGAATACGAAGGTATCATCGGCGGAAGCCGTTCGATGCAGGAAGTTTTCGAGATCATCGAAAATGTTGCCGATTCCGATGCGAATATTTTGATTTTGGGCGAATCGGGAACCGGAAAAGAAGTTATTGCGAATGCAATTCATTACAAAAGTCATCGTTCGAAAAAGCCTTTCGTTAAAGTAAATTGTTCCGCGTTGCCGAAAGACTTGATCGAATCGCAGCTTTTCGGGCACGTCAAAGGTTCATTTACTGGTGCGCATGCGGATAAAGTCGGTTTTATCGGGCAGGCAAATACGGGAAGTCTGCTGCTTGACGAGATTGGCGAAATGCCGATCGATCTACAACCGAAGTTGCTTCGGGTTTTGCAGGAAAAAATTTATTACCGCGTTGGCAGTGATAAACCGCAGGAAGTGGATTTTCGCTTAATTTCGGCGACGAACAGAAATCCTTTCGATGCGATCCAAGACGGAAATCTGCGTGAAGATTTATATTATCGAATCAACACGATCGAAATAAAAATTCCGCCGCTCCGCGATCGTATGGAAGATGTTCCGATGCTTGCCGAACATTTTTTGCAAATGTATTCAGATAAATACAACAAAATCGGAGTGTCGTTTTCGCAGGAAGCTTACGATCAAATGCTGAATTACAATTGGCGCGGAAACGTGCGCGAGCTTCAGCACGTTGTCGAGAGGGCGATTTTGTTGAGTAAAACCGGTGTGATTTCAAATTTGAACATTCCGAAAAACTTAGAAAGCACTTTCACTTTCAGCAGTTTGAATCGTTTGGAAGTTGCTCAAACGGCAAATTCTGCTTCGGTTTCGTCGCCGTCAGTTAATCATAATAGTGTTTCAAACGGCGGTAGTTTTTTTAATACGACAAATATGACCGATGAACAATTGTTCGAGCAAATCGGTAAATTCATCGTTGAAAAACTTCCCGAACCGAAAGACGACGAACCGCAAAAAGACGTGTTCAATGAGTTGGAGAACGTGGTTGTTTCGGCAGCATTGAAGAGAACAAAGGGCAATAAACAAGCCGCCGCAAATCTGTTGGGTTTGTATCGTCCGCGTCTTTACGGGATGATCAAACGGCATAATTTGGAGGATAAATAAAAAAAAGAGGTTCAATTTTGAACCTCTTTTAGTCGAGACTTTGTTGATTTTATCTGGAACTCGGAACAGACGGCGCACTGACGTTTATATCGATCTTTTCTTTCTTCGTGCCTCCGAGAAAGCCGCTGTAATATAAAGAACCGGCAATGATTGCTACGATAATGATCATTGCGATTGCCCAGATAAGATTACTGCCCGTTGAATTTTCTTCTGCCATTTTAATTGTTCTCCTAAAAATAATTTTGTTAAAAATCAAAATTATCGATAGCAATTAAGATGCCAAGTGAGTTAAGCGGTTTTTTCGATTATTTATGTTACTAAATTAACTATTTAATACAGTTGTGTAATTAATCAATACATACACAAATTAAATTTCGACACTTAAATAAAAGATTTTAATAAAGGCATAGTCATTGCTTAAACACTAAAGTAACTCCGTTGTGGCGTATCAGAACAGTAATGAGCAGTAAACTGAAAAAAATACCGAGATCAAAAATATACAGTTTGTCATATTTGGTTTTGGCAGTATTGATTCTGCTCAGCATCGGAGTAACACTTGTTTTCTATACGAGTGCCAGAAACAAAGACATTGTTCGCTTTAGTAATCAATCTAAACGGCTTAAATCTTCCATCGAAAACCGACTAAATTTATATATTGCATTACTCGAAGGCGCGCGTGGTTTTATCGAAGCTTCAGGCGAACTAAATGCGGATAAATATTCGAGATATATAAACAGCTTAAGTATCGAAGACAATTATCCCGGACTTCAAGGAATCGGCTACACCGAAATTTTTAACGCCGAAGAGAAGGAAAATTTTGAAAAACGGATACGAGAAGAAGGAGTTTCGGATTTCAAAGTTTTTCCAGAATCCGATCGGAAAGTTCGGCAGGCAATCGTTTACCTTTATCCGCAAAATGAGAGAAATAAACGGGCGATCGGATTTGATATGTCAACCGAAGAAACACGCCGGACGGCATTGGAACTCGCCCGCGATACAGGAAGCCCGATTGCGACGGGCAAAGTAAAACTTGTTCAGGAAAAAGACGAAGACGTTCAGGAAGGATTCTTGATCTATCAGCCGATTTTTAAGACGGATTATATTCCCGACACGGTTCAAAAGCGGGAAAATCTGCTGCAAGGTTTTGTTTACTGTCCGTTTCGCGCAAGTAATTTTTTGAACGAAATTTATAATAGCTCGGGCGATCTCGACATTTCGGTCAAGATTTACGACAGCGAAGCTAAGCCGGAAAATCTTTTGGCTGAAACTCAAAACACGCAAGCCGAAAATTACACGCGTTTTGGTAATGAAGTTTATAATTCGAGAGATACGATCGAAGTTGCCGGAAGAAAATGGGTTGCGGAATTTTCGACGCTCCCGTCTTTTTCCGATCAATCAAATTTGGTTTGGACTCCGCTAATATTTTTCTGCGGAATTTGCTTCAGTTTTTTACTGTTCGGGATAACCTATTGGGAAGCAGTTTCGCGCGAAAAATTGCAGAATTATGCTTCAAATCTGTATGACCTGCAACAGGAACGCGAAATTTTGTTTGAAAATGAAAGCGTTGCGCGCCGAAACGCCGAAGAAGCAAACGCCGCTAAGGATCAATTTATCGCAATTGTTTCACACGAACTCAAAACTCCGCTCAATACGATCGCGGGTTGGACGAGAATCATTAAATCCGACGATATTTCAAAGCAAACGCGAGAGCTTGCGCTGACAAAAATCGATAAAAATCTGCGATTGCAGGCAAAGCTCGTCGAACAACTTTTGAGTTATTCGGAAATCATTTCAAATAGCACCAAAATCAATCACGGAAGAATCGATCTCGCAAAACTCGCCGACGAAGTATTCAGAGAATATGAAACGATTGCGGATGAAAAAGAAATCAAACTAATTATAGTAGATGAAACTGAAAATAGTTTTGTTTTAGGAGATGTCGAAAAATTGAAAATGGTTTTTAACGGTCTTTTCTCGAACGCTTTGAAATTTACGCCGAATAAAGGCGAAGTAAACGCAAAGATTTCAAAAGAAAACGAATTCGTCCGATTTGAAATTAAAGACAGCGGACGCGGCATCGACACCGAGTTTTTACCACATATTTTTGAAAGTTATAAACAAGCCGACACACCAAACACAAGAGATTACGGCGGATTAGGACTCGGTTTAGCAATTTCAAAACACATCGTAAATCTTCACAACGGGCAAATTGAAGTAGAAAGCCAAGGACGTGGAAAAGGTGCGAAATTTGTCGTTAAACTTCCGTTAATAAAAGACTTAGCCGCGTAGTGTATCGAATATATACAAAACTCAAACTTTTTTAATACAAAATTTATATTATTTTCTTCAAAACCCCATAAATCATAGATAAATAAAGCATTGGCACGTTTTTTGCGATATTGTGTGTAACATATCGCAGAATTATTCAGCTTTCCCTAATTCTGCAAAACAATGAACAGAGGGACGACAATGAAGAGACAATTTAAAAATTTTTACGCCATTATTTTATTTACATTATTTTTTTCGGCGGTCGGAAATGTAGCCGCGCAAAATCCGTATCGCGTTTCGGATCGGCAAGTCAGAACGCTTTTGGATAGAATCGATACGAAATCCGATAGATTCAAAAGCAGTTTGGACACTGCGCTCGACCGCAGCCGTTTGAATAATACGGAAGCGGAAAACAGAGTCAACGGATACGTTGAAGATTTTACGAATTCGACCGCGGCTTTGAGAAATAATTTCAACGGTCGCCGTTCGGTCAGCCGCGATGTCAGCGACGTTTTGAATCGTGCATCATTTATTGACCAGTTTATGCGCGAAAATCGTTTGAACAACGCCGCGCAAAATCAATGGAACAGTTTGAAAACCGATTTGAACACGCTGGCAAATTATTACAGCGTGACGTGGAATTGGAACAATCCGGTTTACCCGAATAATCCGTCATATCCGACAAATCCGAATTATCCGTCAACGGGCAATGTTCCGTATCGCGTTTCGGACAGCACCGTCAACAGCTTGCTTTCGCGCATCGAATCGAGAACCGATTCATACCGCCGCGAATTGAACAATGCTTTGGACAGAAGCTATATCAATAACACTCGCAGTGAAGATTCGATCAACAGTTATGTGACCGATTTTGAAACTGCAACAGATCGTTTGAAGGAAAATTTCAACGGTCGCCGCTCGACTTCGAATGACGTTCAAGATGTTTTGACGCGTGCATCATACATCGACGGTTTTATGCGCGATTATCGTCTCGGCACGGCAACCGAAAGCCAATGGACGGCTATTCGCAATGATTTGAACACTTTAGCGGGTTATTACAATGTTGCGTGGAATTGGAACAGCACAACTTTTCCGAATAATAACACGAATGCCGGATTGAACGGAACATATCGTTTAAATACTGCCCAATCAGACAATGTGAGCGCAGTTCTCGACAGCACGATCAATCAATATTACAACGGAAATCAACGCGAAAATGCGCGCCGAAATCTTGAAAGACGATTGACTTCGCCGGATATGCTTGCAATCGAAAGACGCGGAAATTCGATGACGGTTGCTTCGACGCTTTCGCCGCAAGTCACGTTTCAAGTTGACGGAACGACTAAAACAGAAACTTTGCCGAACGGCAGAACGATTCGCGTCAGTGCGGTAAACAGCTATGACGGAATCGCAATCACGACCGAAGGCGATCGAATCAACGATTTTTATGTTAATTTCCTGCCTTTGAGCAACGGACAGCTTCGCGTCGTGCGCCGCGTTTATCTCGAAAACCGCAACGAAACCGTGACGGTTCAGAGCATTTACGACAAAACCGACAATGTTGCGCGTTGGAACGATGTAAACAATAACAACAACGGAAATTGGAACAACAACGGCAGTAATAACGGAACTTTCTATATTCCGAACGGAACGCGTTTAACGGCTCGTTTGAACAGCGTAGTCGATACGCGCAATTCGCAGGACGGCGACAGAGTTTCGCTCGAAGTTACTTCGCCTTCGCAATATAACGGCGCGATTATCGAAGGACGAGTCATTAATGCCGAAAAATCGGGACGCGTTTCAGGACGCGCACAGATTTCGTTGGATTTCGATTCGATTCGTTTAAGAAACGGACAAACTTATCGTTTTGCCGGAATCATCGATTCGGTCAGAGCGGCAAACGGCGATAACGTCAGCGTCAATAACGAAGGCGCGGTTCGCGACAGCAATCAAACGACGAAAACCGTGACGCGTGCCGGAATCGGCGCGGCTCTCGGCGCAATTATCGGTGCGATCGCAGGCGGCGGACAAGGTGCGGCAGTCGGCGCGGCGATCGGTGCGGGCGCAGGTGCAGGAACGGTTATCTTGCAGGGAAAAGACAACATCGAACTCGGTCAAGGAACGGAGTTTTCGATCACGGCTTCAGCTCCCAATTCTGTTAGATAAGTTGTAATTTAATTTATCTTTTTTGACGGTGGACTCATTTTTTGAGTTCACCTTTTTTTGTTTATGTGTCCGAAAATAATACGCAAAAATTTGGCACGGTTTTTGTAATTATCAATTTCGGAAGTTTTACAAATATTCAATTAATACAGGAATTTAAGAGTGATTTATGGCAAAAGCATCAACCGCTAAAAAAACGAACGAACATAATAAAGCAAACGATGAAATCGTTTTGGCTTTACAGAAACAAGTTGCAAACGGATTTATTCATTATCTGAATTATAAACATTATCATTGGCAAACTTTCGGACCGCTTTTCCGCGATCTGCATCTTCTTTTCGATGAATTTGCGACGGAAGTTTACAACACGATCGACGAAATGGCGGAAAGAATTCGTATGATCGGACAAACTCCGGTTTCGCGTATGGAAGAATTTCTTTCGACGGCTTCGATCAAATCAGCCGGAAAAGCGACCGATCTGCGTTCGATGATCGCGGAAGCGAATGAAAATTCAAACACCATCATCAAGGAAATGCGCGAAGCAATCAAAAAAGCCGACGAAGGCGACGATCCGGGGACGGCAGACGTTTTCACGCGTTTCGTGCAGATTCACGAAAAACAAGAATGGTGGCTGCGCGATATTCTCGAAAAACGCGACGGTTTGATCGGCTAAAATTTGAATTTTTACATTTTTAACGAACAAGGGCAGGGAACGAGCAAGGGAAGGTTTTATTTTTATGAACGAGAAAAATTCAAATCAAGTCGAGCAAGGAAAAAAGCGCGAAGGTTGGGATTCCAAAAAACTTTCAAACGAAGCGAGTCAGAAAGACGGTGACGAAATTCAGCGTCAAATCTCGCGCGGCGATGAAAGCGAAGGAAACGCCGACGAACGCGATGTCGTCGGGAGCGTCGAAAAAGATGAAACGGCGCACGGCAGAGAAGAAGCAAAAAACGATATAAAAGGGAAGGCAAACGCAAATGGTTGATAACAAACTTATTTACGATGAAGCGCAAAGAGCGTCGAATTACGAAGCGGTAAAATCACGCGTTCAGTCCGACGTTGATGCGGAAATCGCTTCAAAAGCAACGGTTTCGACAACTTCGCAGAACGAATATGTCGAAGATTTGGCAAAAGATATGCGGCATAAAGCGGTCGCAGAAGTTGCCGAAACAGAAAGAGAAGTCGAGCGCGGAAGAATTATGGCAAGAGTTTCGCAAATCGTCGATTACGTCTTTTTCTTGATTTATAGTTTGCTGGCAATTCGTCTTTTACTCGAACTTTTTGCGGCGCGTGAAAGCGCGGGTTTTGTGAAATTTATTAAATCGGTGACGGGAATTTTTTATGCACCGTTTGCAGGAATCGTGCCGAGTCCGTCAAAAGACGGTTTTACGTTGGCTTTGCCGATAATTGTTGCAATCGTTGCATATATGGTTTTACATTTGGCAATAAACGGGCTTTTGCGCGTGATGGCACATCGCAAAACGACCATCTAAAGAAAGAAAAAAGGGAAAAAAGGAGAACGAAAATGAGTATTATTTGGCAATTATTGGTTGGTTTGATTATCGGTGCAGTCGCAAGACTTTTGATTCCGGGACGCGAAGCGATTTCGAGCGGCGCACTCGGATGGTTAGTTACTGCTTTGATCGGAATGGCTGGCGCGTTTCTCGGAACGCTTATCGGCAGAACGCTCTGGGGTGGAGAAGCTTACGCCGCAGGTTTTATAATGTCGGTTATCGGCGCGGTTTTACTTTTGCTGATCTACAGATTTATTTTTGTGAGAACTTAAAACCGATTGCGGTTTTAAAATGAAAAGAGTTGCGATTAAAACCGCAACTCTTTTTAATTTCCCGTTAAACTCGAAGGAATCGGAATGTCGCCGTTTGCGCCGAATTGAACGGAAGATGTCGTCGAATTTGACGAATTCATAATCCACCAAGTTCCCGTCGAAGGTCGAAAAACGGCGTAATCGTCGCGGTTATCGCCGTCGTAATCGGCTGAGACGGGAATGTCGCCCGTGTTTCCGAAATTGAAATAAACGCCGTTACCGAGCGCACTGCGCGTTCCATACCAATCGCCGTTGAAATCCTTCCAAAGTGTCAGATCGAGCCGATTGTCGTTGTCGTAATCGGCAGGAACGGCATAATCGTTGTCGTAATAACCGACACTCAAAAACTTCAGCGAACTATCGATACTCGAAAGATAATACCAAACTCCGTTTGACGGGCGCAGAACCGAAACATCGGCTTTGCCGTCGCCGTCGTAATCGCCGGGAATAACAATGTCGGTCCCGAGTCCGAAATTTTGTGCGGAAAAAGAATTGTCCGAACTGTTCAAACGATACCAAAAACCGTTTGACGGGCGAAAAACGGAAACGTCGGTTTTTCCGTCGCCGTCATAATCGTTTGGCGTAGGAATATCGTTTTGCGCTCCGAACGCAATTCCCGTAAAGCTACCGTCTGAACTGTTTAGCCGATACCAGCTTCCGGTCGAAGGACGATAAACGGAAACGTCGGTTTTCGTGTCTCCGTCGAAATCGCCCGTTGTCGGAATGTCACCGTTTTGTCCGAATTGAATCGCGGAAAAACTATTATTTAAAGAATTCAGCCAATACCAAGTTCCGCTTGAAGGGCGAAAAACAGCGATGTCGGCTTTTCCATCGCCGTCAAAATCGGTCGCTTTTTGCCGTGCATTCGTATATTTTGAAAATATTTTGACCAAACCGTAAACTTTCCCGCCGATATAAATCTCTCCGCGAAAATAGATCGTTCCGTTCGGCTGAGGATATGCCATTCCTTCGATATTTTGCAGACGATAGCCGTGGTCGATTTCTCCGTTTGGCTTTAATCTGATTTT
>DAITPE010000151.1:0-10743 GCA_036833775.1 Pyrinomonadaceae bacterium
AAATTAAGGAGCTTAAAAATTATGTCAACAACAATTTCAATTCTCGGAAACACCGGGCGCGATGTCGAATTGCGCTATACGCCGCAAGGCACGCCCGTCGCTAACTTTTCAATCGCCTCGAACACGGTTCGCAATACGGCAAACGGCAAACAGAAAAAGACCGATTGGTATAATGTTTCCGCCTTCGGCAAACAAGGCGAAACGCTGGCGAAATACGTTTCCAAAGGCGATCAGATTCTCATTCGCGGCAAACTGACTTTCAACCCGTGGCTCGACCGCGAAGGCAACGCCCGCGTTAGTGCTGATGTCATTTTGCAGGACTTTGAATTTGCGGGCGGAAACGCGGCGAAAGCAATCGGCGATGCTGCTGAAGAGACGATTCCGGCGCAGGAAAACAATCAGATGATGACTTCGGAAATTGTCAATGAAGACGCGGAAGAAAAAGCCGAAATGCTCGCGGCAGTTCACGAAATGGACTCGTCGGACGAAGCGTTTGCCGGACAATATTAATCAAAACAAATCAAAACAAAAAAGGGAAACCTTGGAAGGTCAAACTTCAAGGTTTCCCTTTTTTGTTTGAATCTGAAAAGTTAAGGAGCAACAGCAATGACTTCCGTTAATTCCGCCCAAAATCTGCAAGCTGAAAATCTCGTTTCGCCACAACATATGCCGGAAAAATCAACCGCGAAAGTTTTGATTTACGCCGACGGTTCGTGTCTGAAAAACGGTAGTGAACAATCCCAAGCCGGAGCGGGAGTTGTTCTGATGACCGAAGACCGTCGGCGTATCAAACTGAAGGCTTGTTATTTGGGCGCATTAACCAATCAAAAAGCGGAAATTTTAGCCTGCGCGGTTGGTTTGGAATCGCTTCGTTCCCCTGCCCAAGTGCGGATTTTTTCCGACTCGAAATACGTTATCGAAACGATGACGGGAAAAAATCGGATGAAACAAAATCGTGAATTTTGGGAACGCCTTATCAAAGCCTGTTTTACTCACCAAATCGAATGGAATTGGATGCGCGGACACGCCGGAGATACTTTTCAGGAAACTGCGGATAGGCTTTCGCGTGCCGTCGCGACGCGCAAAGAATCGCTCGATAAAGACACGCTCGACAGACTTGCTTTAATGATGCGCGGCACTCCCGACGAAAGCACGGTCAAGATGATTCACGACGGTTTAAAGACGCTAGCTGCCGCGTGCGACGGCGCGAAACGAGCAGATGGGCAGGGCTTTAATAAATTCGACAGCGAACTCGGCAAACGCTTTGCCGTTAAATCATCTTTGACACCTGCGGAAGCCTTGATTGCCCGTAATTTAATGTCGAAATATCGCTCGCAAATCGCCGGATTCAATACGGAACTTGCTTTAATCGTTTAATAAAAAAGTCCGCTCAGGAATCGGCGGACTAATGAGAGCAGATAAATCAAAAGGTTTTAGTTTTTCTTGAGCCAGTCTTTGAAACCTGTGTCGCGTTCAAAGAGTAATTTTAAGGCGTGTTCAATGACATCACCCACGGAAATTTCCGTTTTCATTCTCTCGCTTGCATATACAATATACTTTTCGAGTTTTTCATTGGTCGTTTCAAGAATTTTGCCTGTTATTTTAACGTAAATTAGCCGGGTAAGTTGTAGGATCGGCATTCCGATTTTCATTTTTTCGCCTTGTTTTATCTCATTTGTTTCAGTCATTTTATCCTCTTATATATCATAAAATTTACTCCTTTTCAGAAGTGGCAAAATCTACCTAAACAATTCTCGTGCCGTTTCTTTTTCACCAATCAAAATAATCCCCTAAACACGCCTTCAATTAACAAAACACAAATTCCTGCCTGGCTTGTATGACAGGATAGAGCAAAAATCGCCCGTTGTTAGAAGGTAATTTCGGCAATCATTGAGTTTAGATCGTTAGATTCTGTTAGAAACGAAAAATTGCCGGATTTGAGTTGTCAAAAAGCGAGAAAAACATCCTGCTTACCACAGTTTAGGAATGTAATTTGCTCTGTTAGAAACGGAAGATTTTCTGACAAAACAAGTCGTTTATTTATAACAATTAGAACTTGGGTGAATTACATCTACCCGTAAATTATTTATCTTCAATAGTTAAGCTAGGGCGACTTTTCTAACAAAAACAACCGGCTTGCTCTAAATAAATGCAAAAAAAATTGTGAGGCGTAAATGCAAAAGACAAAGGAATCTTTGGAAAAATCTAACATCACTTTTCGCAAACAAATCAAAGCAAAATTGATTGAAAAAATCAGCGAAATTTCGGGGAACGGTTCAGGCGAGGCGATTTATTGCCGACCATTCAAAGATGACGACAAACTAATTGAAGAAATCGCTCAGGCGACGGGCGAGAAAAAATCAGCGATTGCCCAAAAATTACTGCATCTGGTTTTGAACGCCGTCCCAAGCGAGTCAGCGCGGGAAAACCGCCAACTGGAGCTTCTTCAATGGCTGATAAATCAGGAGAAACACAAATCAGCCGAGCGTGATGTGCAGAACATCCGGTTTGAGCGATTGGAGGAACACGCTCGTGAAATGGAAATCTTACTGCAACGGGCGGAAGAAAATTCCCGTTTTACCAAAGTTTTGGTCAGCGAAATTTACTGTATCGTTAATGTTTGTATGTCCTACTTAAATCAGATTTTTACCAAGCTGATTGAGTATTTCTCGCCTGTCGAAATCGAGAAGAAAAACAGCACGGATTTTGCCAACCGGAATATTTTGGGACTCGTCGAACATTCGCTTTCGGAACTTGAAAAAATCGCGCATCACCACGATCTTGACTTGGAGATAACTGAACCCGAAATGCTTTATCTTTTTACCAAAATCGAGAAAATCAAGGCTCGACTGTTGCCGCCGACAGTCCCTACAAATTCCGAACAAAAATAATCAATGAAAGTCATTGCATCAGTTCAGGCAAAACGGTCAAGCTCTCGCGGGCTGGTTCATTACATCGCCCACAGCAAAGTTGATGCCGGCAAAGAGCAGAAAGGGCGCGAGATTTTCAATGAATATTCAGACAAAACAACAGTCGAAAAAGCGAACGATTTATTGAAAAAAAACGCTTCGGCAAAAAGACCGACGAACGATGAACTGCATCACCTTGTCCTTTCATTCAAATCGGAAGATTACGAGCGGTTGGGCAAAGATGAAAAAGAGCGGCAAAAATCGCTCAAAGAAATCACGCGCCATACGATGAAACAATTTGAAAAGGAAATCGGCGCAGACAAACTTTCCTGGGCGGCGGGCGTTCATCGAAATACCGACAATCCACACGTCCACATCGCCATTCAGAAGGAGTATTTCGATAAAAATCTGGAGAAGAAAAGTTTGAATAAAATTCCCGTAAATCTTTTCCCGCATTATGAAAAAGTAGGCGAGGAAAAAACTTTTAAGTCAGGGATTTTGATTGAAGCTGCCGGTAAAAAACTCGATGAAATCTTGCTGAAAAAAGAGCGAGAAATTTCTCATAAGCATAACAGGCAAAACCAAACTGCCGATAAAGGGCAGAATAAATCAAACAATTCTCAAAAAATAGAAAATTTCCAAGAAGCAAAATCGAAAGCTGAAAGCGAACAGGAGCGAACAATTTTGGCACAGGCGATATTGGCAAAATATTACCTCGAAAAAAGGCGGGGAAATCTGGAGTCTTTAGTGGATCACGGCGACAAAAGAAGATTCAAAATCTTCGACGAAATCTCCAAACAAAACCGAAAAATGTCGCTTTTTGATTTGGAACGTCGCGCCGAAAAACGGGCGAATCGGAATATAAAAAAACAGAACATAACCGATCCGGCAAAAAAGGACGAGTTAAGAAAAAACTTGGTCGAAGGCGAATTTGAGAAAAACGCCGAAGGTATCAAACGAATCAAGACGATTTTGCATAACTTGGTTGTTAAAGAAAATCGTGAATTAGGAAAACGTGAAAACGATTACAAAAATATCAAGCCTTTGGCGGAAAAAATTCGTAGCTCTTACAAAAGCCAAAATAAAAAACTTCCCATTCCGTTACTTAGCCCGGATGATTTGGAAATGCTCCAAGCTGGAAGTCTGGAGAAAAAAGATATTCGTGTCGCCAATTATTTTGAAAAAGTGCGAAAAGAATTATCCAAAGAGCGCAGGATTCCGACGCGCTCCGATGATGAAATCGCCAAACTTAAAGGCAGGAAAACATTCGCGGATTTGAAAATTCAGTGGCTGGAGCAGCAGTTGAAAGATTTTAACGACCACAAACGAGCGTTTCCGATAGAAATTAATGGGGGAAAATGGACTCTTTCAAAGGTTGATTCCTTGATTGAAAAGAAGAAACAAGATGATAAGAGAATTGTCGGAAAAGTAAGTAAAATCTTCAGTAAAATAGGTTTCATTGAGGAAAAAACAAGCCTTAAACAATTAGAAGAAATAAAAGCCGTCATCGCGGAAAAACTCAGCGAAAAAAATGAGCAGATGATAAGCGATTTAACGGGTGAAAAATCCATCCAAACAACGCTAGATGATTTTTACAAAAATGATACCAATCCCGAAAAAGAAAATTTGCCTGCAAAATTTACTGCGGCTGAACTCGCCGAAGTCGAATCTTTTGCTTTCGATTTGAAACTGGCGGACGTTTATCGTGAAAATTGGGAACTGCAAAAACAGCTAATCGAAAACGCGCAAGGCTTGGGCAAAAACGGGAACGATTCATTAAGCGAATCAAAAGAAAATGTAATCGCCGGACGCGCCATCGCCCGCGAAATTTTAACCGAAATCGAAGTCGCCCGCTGCAAGGAAGAATTCGCAGCCTTTAAAAAGAACAAAGATTTCCAAAAATTCGAGATTACTGACCAAAAATCCGGTGAAGCTAAGTTTGTTTCACTCTCTGAAGTCCGCTTCGACTCGCGCGGTTCGCTTTTTGACCAGACGCTCGAATATTTTTTGGAAAATCGAGACAAAAGAAGGACACGCAATACGCTTGAAAAAATAGTTAAAGAAAAAGGGATCGAACTCAAAGAAAATCTAAAATCAGCGAAGGATTTATTAAAAGTCGCGGGCGATATTACTGCTGATTTCAGAGCAAAATCGTTTTTCGGCGCGACTCGCTACTTTCATCAGCCGATTTTTACGCCGAAAGAGTTGATGACGATTGAACTCAGAATCCTGAACACGAAAAGCAAATCCGAAGCGGGAAAGTTGCAGAAAATTCTTGATTCGACTGATCATTCAAAGGCAAAAAATCTTTCGGCAATTCTGGAAAGTTTTGCCGCTGAAAAAGAATTAACCAAGTTCATTGAAAAGAGTTCAGTTAATGAACAAAAATCAGCGGTAAAAGTTGATAAAGATGAAGTAAAATCACAAGAGAAAACGATTGAAATTCGGGAAAATAAAATAGAGATTATTAATCAGGAAAGAGGACGATAAAATACCAAAATGGAACAGATAAATGTGCCGCCAGCCGTGATGGAACAGCTTTTACAAAATGCCGAAGATTATGCGCTGGCGATGATGATGACCGCTACGCCGGAACAAATTGAAAATGTGCAAAAGCAAAACGAGCTATTCGACCAAGGACTGGAGATTTGCCCGAATTGCAATCGGGAATCACGTCGAAAGTTAGATAGTTGCGAGTTTTGCGGACAAGATAAATTGCCGTTTTAATTTCGGATTAAGGCATAAAAATTGCTCTCTGCAAAAGAGATTATCAATATGCCGAATACAACCGAAATCAACCAAAACGCTATATCTGATGTCATTCAAAAAGACGAACAGCCAAAGATTGAAATCCGCGAACATATTACCCGCGAAGATGTTCGCGCCGAGAAGGACAAAATATTTCTTTTCGGAGATAACCTGACCGGACGAGGCTTCGGCGGGCAAGCCAAAGAAATGCGCGGCGAAGAAAACGCTGTCGGCATTCCGACCAAAAAATTCCCAACCACAAATCCGAGTGCTTTTTTTAACGATAATGAACTTGCCGCCAATGTTAGAGCGATTGACAAAGCCTTCAGTAAAATTCCGCCCGATAAAATTATCGTCATTCCAAAGGCGGGACTCGGAACGGGACTCGCGCAACTTAAAGAAAAAGCACCGCAGACTTTTGCCCATCTCAACAGAAGGCTGGCTGAAATCGGTTTTAATAATCAAAACAAAGAAACTTCAAAAGACCTTGCTTCCAAAAATCCTAGCGAAAACAAAGTAGTTGTGCAGAGCGCGAGTAATGAATCGCCAACGGCAAAACGTCTGCTTGATTTGGACAATATTCAAACAGTCAGTTTGAAAATTTTAACGCCAACAGCAAAGGAAATTGACGCACTGAAAATTGATAATCAAAAAGCCCTAGCCGATTACGCAGACCGACTTCGCTCCGATTACAAATTAAATACAGACAATTTCCGCGATGGCTTGAAACTTTTGAGCGACAGCTTAGAAAAAGGTGAGCAAATTACGATTGCCTGTTCGTGTCGAAATGGGGCGATGTGTCACGCCGATGTCGTCAAAATGGCGGTTGAGAAAGTCAATACTCATCTGAAAAATGAACGAATTAGCGAAAAAAACAGAAGCGAAAAGGTTGAAAGTCACACCAATAATCAGGAAATTTCAATTAAACAACAGCAAAATCTAAATCCACGCACGCAGCGAGCGATCAACGAAATCTTTAGCTTCAGCGAAAATGAACGGCTTTTGGAAAAAATCAATGAAACCGACGGTAGAAACCGTAGCGAGCAAGCCTCTTATTTGGGCAGAGTCTCACAATTAGTCCGCGATGTTTACGAGCGCGGCGCAAATGTGGTGGACGGGAATTTAATTGTGCCGCAGGAAAAACTGACCGTTTCCGAGCCGCCCTTGATAACAACTCAAAATTACGCCGTCGAAAAATTAGGCAGAATTTTGCAGAATGAAGAACGGGCGAAAGAACTCGCGTCGGTGGTCGTCGAATACGGCAATAAAATCGCGGGTTTAACGGCAGACGGTGAAACAAAATTGAAAGTTTTCGGTTGGATGTATGAATCTTTAGAAGGTAAATACGAAAACCTTGAACGTGATTCTGTTGGAGAAAAGCCGAAATTTGACGAAACACTCGAAAAAATCTCTGTTTTAGCCGAGGAAATGCACTCGCTTGAGCCAGTGGACAAAATCGAGTTTGTGCCGCTCGCAGGTTTTGAACAGAGCGAAATTCCAGAATCGGTTTCAGGTAACAAAGGCGAAAACTTAAATTTGGAAGAGATTTATGAGGAAGCCATCAGTCATCAAGAAAATGAAAACCAGTCCCTATCTATTGATGAAAAAGATTTAGAGACGAGCGGAAAAATAAATACTGAAGGTTATGAGCGCATTGAATTGGGCGCAAATGTGCCGCGCATTCCAGAAGATTATACCCGAACAGAAATTACCAAACTCATCGCTGAAACTCTGCCGGAGATTGATCGTCAATTAGAAAAAGGCGTAACTCCGAAGGAAATACTTGCTCCGTATAATCAAGCAGTTTGGCAAAGTGCAAGAGAAGACGCACAAAACAAACTCGAATCCATTTATCAAAAACAAAAAATCAATGGAATTGAACCAAAAAAATCTGTCGAAAAAGTTGTTAATACGAACCAAAGTCTTGAACAGCAACCGACGAAAATTGATTTACGTCGCCAAAACATTGTCCAACTCAAAAGTCCGGGCGAATATTTAATGGCAGAAAAAGAGGCAGTCAATATTTTTTATCGCCAGCAAAAGCAGGAAGTTGGAAATCTGCTGACGAAAATTGATGAAGTTCGGGGGGAAAAATCTGCCGGCGATAAATCAGAAGAAGTCGCACTCAAAAAAGAATTAAAACAAATCAGAGAAGCCAAACCGAATTTCGCATTTAAGCTCGAAAATTCCGCCGAAATCGTCGTCGGGACACCTTCCGAACAATCAGTTAATGACAGAAATTTTATTTCTTCATACATTAATTATCAGCTCAAACAACCGGAAACCAGAATGCGTTTTGAGAATGAACGATACCGCATTTATGCCGCCAAACTGGATTCAGCCGCCACACGCGAGGACGTGATGAAATCTGCGTCTGAAATCCGCGCTGAAAACGCCGCGCTCGGACTTAATTGGAAGGACGGCGAAAAATCGAAACTGCCGCGACCATTGACGAGCAAAGAAATGCAGTTTCTTTTTACCGAATCTTCGCCCGCGCATTATACAAACGAAATGACTGCTGGACGGCTTTCCTTCGCCCACGTCGGCGCGAGCCGTCGAGCGATGACCGAATCTTTACTCAAAGGTGAAATTACACCAAGCCCTGAAGCCCAAAAATTAGTTGAAAGTTTGGAATTAAGACTCCAAAGACGCGAAATCAAAGATTCCCTTTCGGCTACAAAGCATTTTTTTGAAAGTATCAAAATTCCAAATAATGAATTGAAACAGAAAAATAACTTTGACCATCGGGAAATTTATCAAAAACTGCCGCCGCAGGAAAAAGACTTCGTTTACAAACGTGCTACGCAGCAAAAGGAAAATCTCGAATACCGGATCGCCTTTAAGAACCAACAATTTGAAAGGAAAGAAGAACTAAACCGCATCGCGCAGCCGAAACTTGAAATAAGCCAAGCGGAAAAGAGTTTTCATCTTCACAGCCAATTTAACCAGGCGCGAATTTTAGGAACGAAGGTAGAGACTGCCGCGCTCGTGCAAAAAGAAATTAGCGAGCGCAATGTTAATGCCATCGGTATTCTGCTCAATAATCAACCGATTGAAAAGTTAGAAAACATTGCCCAAGAGTTTCAGAAAGGCGAAAATCCCGAAAATAAAAAAATCGGCGAAGTCGTGCAAACTTTCGCCCGTTCGGAAATTTCTAAGGACGAAAACAAAACGCTCATTAGTATCAAATTGCCGGAAAATAATCTTGTCGGTGTGGAAACTTACAGCGAACTACTTGAAAAATTTTACCCCGATGACAAAAGCGAAAGAGCGAAATATAAATTTGAACATTTCGGCGAAAAAGAAGTTGCCCGCGCCATGCAAAAAGGTCAGGATGAAGCCATAACCAATTTTCGTGAGGAAATAAAGGTCAATTTCCAGCAAGAAGACGCTCCGGTAAATCTAGCTGAAACCGAAAAAACAATTATCGGAAAACTCGATAGAATCACACAATTTCAAACAGAAGCTCGAATCGCTTTGAGAGATAATAAAGGCATTTTGCAAAAATACGTCGCCCGCACGAATGCCAAATTGCAGACTCAAAACCGAGAACTTCCTTCATTAAATAACCAAAAAGCAATCGTTAGACTCGCTTTGGGCGGAAAATCTTCAAATATTACTTCCACCAAAGTTCACGACCAATTTTTACAAGCTATCCAAAAGGAAATTACCATCAGCGATTTTCAAAAATTTGGCGCAAACGAAACGATTTTGAAGGAACTTAAAGCCAGTATCAAAAACGAATTTGCGGAAATTTCCAAAAACTCAAAAGTTTTGGATCTGAGTAAATTTCAATCCACGAAAACTCAGACATCAAGCGAAAAGGAACAGAATATTTCAGGAAACATTGCTAAGAAAACGCTCATTGAAAATAAACCTTTTACCTTACAAATTTTTGAAAAGGAACTCGAAAAAGCTGAAAAACAACTTTTCGGTGCAAGTTTAAAGGAAAAACTTTCTACTAATTCCGACTTGGAAAAAGAGAAAAATTTTAATCCCGAAACGGTTTTTTCAAATGAAGAACGTGCGGAACTAAAAGCGACAGCCTTTGAGAAGGTTAAGGAAAAACTCGAACCAAAGGAACTCGGTGCAGACAACCGGAAAATTTCACCGGAAGCGAGTCAGCAAGCGTTTGCTACTTACAAACAACTTGAGCGTGCCTCGAATCTTCTGCAAACGAGCGGCGATCAATCAAAGATCACGGAAGCCTTTTCTAAACTCGACCGCGAGGCTTCCCATTTGAATAAAATCCGTCAAGACTACAACCGTCAAGAAAAAATGGCAATGCTTCGTGAGGGAGTAAAAACTGATTTAGTAGATTGGTTCAAAAAGAATACCAATGCCAAACAAAATATTTCGGAAGGGCAGGTAAGCAAGATTTTGATGCAGAATTTTAAGCAATCTGATTTCAAACAATTCGCAAACGACCAAGGACGGATAAGTGTTTTAAGCCGCCAAATTACCGAGAAAATCGAAGCCAAACAAATTTTAGCGACAAAAGATAAAGGAATATCTACCGACTCACGAGAACCTGTCAATCAGGCGAAAAATCATTTCGCAATGAAAAATGAGCGCAACAAAACGAGTCCAATAAAAGAAGTAAAAGATATACCTGTTTTCACACGCTGAACAAATTTTGGAGCGGATTTTAACTAGACGAGGTTTCGGCTTCGTCCTTTTTTCAAATTAGCCTATATTTAATTTTGTGACGCAGAACAATCAGCCAATACTCCACCTTATTTGCGGTTTGCCCGGTTCGGGAAAAACTACTCTAGCCAAACAAATAGCCGCCAGCGGAGCAATCAGGTTTTGCCCGGATGAATGGATAAAAGATATTTGGAATGAAACAGCCGAAACCGAAGGTAACGAATTCCGCGACGTTATTGAACAACTTCAATGGAAAATGGCGAAAGAAATCTTGCAAAAATCGGTAGATGTGATTATTGAATGGGGGACTTGGGGACGCGATGAAAGAGAAAAACTTCGTGATGAAGCAAGAGAAATCGGTGCAAAAGTTAAATTTTACTATTTAGATGTTACTAGTGCTCTGTAAATTAAGTTTTTTGAAAAACATTTTCGTAATGAC
>DAITPE010000152.1:0-10711 GCA_036833775.1 Pyrinomonadaceae bacterium
CGCGGCCGCAGCCTCGCGCCCGATCGGGGTGTTCGACTCCGGCGTCGGCGGGCTCACCGTGGTGCGGGCGCTGATGGAGCGCCTGCCGCTCGAGAGCATCGTCTATTTCGGCGACACCGCGCGCGTGCCTTACGGCGTGAAGTCGGTAAAAACGAAGGCGAATTTCTTAAAGCGTTACAACGAAATTTTCTACGGCGAAGCCGACGCCGCGAAATGTTTTAAAACTTCGCCGCTCAACAGAGTTTCCGCGAAACGCTACGAAATTTCCTGCGGTTTCCGCAAAGACACGATCGGCGACGGCGGCGAACCGCTCGTTTACACATTTGAATTAACAAAATCGGGCTGGAAATTTACGAGTTTCGACAATATCAATGAATAAATTAACAGGGATGACAAGATAGACAAGGATAAAAATCGTGGTTTAATTTACCTGTTTCTATCCTTTTCATCCTGTCATCCCTGTTAATTTTCTGTATTAAATATCGATTCTTTCGATGCCTTCGATCTCTAAGATCAAATCTGCGCCGTAGCATTTGGCGGGCGTTTGAAATCCGGCGCAGAAGTTTCCCGCGAGAATTTTTTCGGCAATATTCAGCGAAGTCAGCGCGGTCATCGTGTAGCCTTCCATTCCGAGCTGTTCGGCTTTGACGACGTTTCCGTCTGCGTCGGACGCTTCGCCCCAGAGATAAGTTTTGCCTTTTTCGCGTTCTTCGTCGGTCGGTCCGCCTTTCGGAATTTGTTTGAGCGCGAAGTTTTTAAATGATTCGAGCGACATCAGCCAGCCGAGATAACGCGAAAGTTTGAGCATCGTGATATTCGATTCGGGCAAAACGGTAAAAACTTCGATATTCGGAATGCCGGTCGAATAAAACGCCGTCGAAACGTCGCCCCAAGGAATCGTGACCGCCGTCATTTTCTTTGCGCCGAGATCGATTTCCTTCGTTTTATAAGCTGCCGCAACGCTTTTTATCTTGCCGTTTTCACGAATCGCGCCGCCTTTGCCGAGATTCATCGTCATTGTCGCCTGTGTGCCGTGCGAAATCTTGCCCAAACCGTAAAACGTCAACGTCAAATTCGTCGCTGACGGCAGACGATTTTTTAAATGTTTCGCCAGACAATCCGACGGAACAACGTCGAATCCGACGCCCGACATGATCATAATTCCTTCGGCTTTCGCCTGCGCATCACACGCCGCCATTTCTTCAAAAACCGAGATTTCGCCCGTGATGTCGAGATAATGTTTGCCGTTTCGCAAGCAAGCTTCGACCATCGGCTTTGAAGTCAGCGAAAACGGTCCGGCGCAATGCAGAACGAATTCGACTTCGCGCAAAACTTCGTCGAGTTTGGCGGTTTCTTCCAAAGAAAAAACGCGGAATTCAAAGCCGTGTTCATTGGCGATTTCTTCGACCTTTTCCGCATTTCGTCCCGCAAGAATCGGTTTTAAACCGCGTTCGGCGGCGAATCTTGCGACGAGTTCGCCCGTGTAACCGTTTGCGCCGTAGATCAAAAATGTCTTCATATTTTTACAGGGAAATTAACAGGGATGAAGGAGATGAAAGGGATTTTTAAGAAAAAAATATTTTGTTTTCCTGTCCTTTTCATTCCTTCCATCCCTGTTAATTCTCCTCATTCTCCAATATTTCCTGCACACGCCCGACTTGTCCGTCGGTTAAACGAACCTTGATGCCGTGCGGATGAAAATTTGAATTCGTCAGTAAATCTTTGACGATGCCGACGGTTAATTTGCCTGTGCGCTGATCTTGTTTTAAGACGATGGCGACCTTCAAACCGGCGCGGATATTTTTGCGTTCTTTCGGATTCATTGATTAAAAAAGTTTCAGTTTCTGCATTTGCGTTTCCGCGAGTTTTTCCAAAAACGATTCGCGCGGAATTTCTTTTGCGCCGAGAATTTCAAAGTGCGGCGTCATTACTTGAATGTCGAGCCACGTCGCGCCGCGCGATTTCAAGTGTTCGACGAGATGCAGAAGCGCGAATTTCGATGCGTTCGGACGCAGATGAAACATACTTTCGCCGCAAAAAACGCCGTTTGCGTCAACGCCGTAAAGTCCGCCGACGAGCGTTTCGCCGTCCCAAACTTCGACGCTGTGCGCTCCGCCGAATTCGTGAAATTTTGTGTATGAACGAATAAAATCCGCCGTGATCCAAGTTCCGAAACCGTCGCTTCTTCTGGCTTTTGCACAATTTTTGATAACGGCGGAAAAATCTTTATCGATCGTAAAAGTAAAATTCGTTTTGCTCGATTCTTTCCGAAGACTTTTCGGAATATGAAGCTCTCCAAATTCCAAAATCGCGCGTTTTTCGGGACAAAACCAAGGCAGCGGAAGTCCGTCGATATGCCACGGGAAAATTCCGCGCGAATAAGCATTTTGCAGATTATCGATCGACAGATCGCCGCCGAAACCGATGATGTCGTGCGTGTCGTAATAATATTCACCGACTCTGAGCCAATCGGAAAATTTATGAGTGCGTGGATCGGGAAAAATAATTTCGGTCATTTTCGGAACAAATTCTCAAAACTTCTGTGTAACCAAAATATCAAATTTAAGAGGTAAAGAAAATGAAAGGATTTATTAAACAACTGCTGACAAACCGTTTGGGAATAATTTTAGCGACGCTGAATCTCTGTTACATGGTTTCATCGCCATTTTTTAAGGAATTGATCTCAAAAGGAAATGTCGGCAAATTTTCAGCGTATTTTAATTATGAAAAGTTGATTATCAACGCCGGAAGTTCAAACATCATTTTTGCTGCCAATTTTCCGTCAGAAATTATTGCCTCGATTACAGATAGTTTGCTGCATTTATTTCTTCCGAAAATCGGTATTTTTGAAAATGGCTTTTATCAACTTTCTTTATTCACATTCTTTATGATATTTCAATGGCTTTTGATCGGTTGGACGGCGAAAAAAATCGCTTCCGCCATCCAATCGACTTTAGATTAAACGACTTTCAGTTTCCATTTCCCGCGTTTGAAAAGCAGCG
Organism: Pyrinomonadaceae bacterium; assembly: GCA_036833775.1. Classification (GTDB taxonomy): domain Bacteria; phylum Acidobacteriota; class Blastocatellia; order Pyrinomonadales; family Pyrinomonadaceae; genus JAJQRF01. Next base: position 3,003 of record DAITPE010000152.1, read on the forward strand.
CGGCGACAACCGCAAGCAGCGAAAACGCGATCGTAATTGCCCAGAAAACGCCGTCGGGACCGAGTTTGAATTCCCATTTTGCAATTTCATTCAGATATTGAATTTCAAAAGGTAAATAATTATTGATTTTACCTACCCAAAAAAAGCCGTAAGCCAAAATAAAAGCAAGCGGAATTTCAAACATCCAGAAAATGAAAAGATTCAAAAACGTCGGCGTCCAAGTGTCGCCCGCGCCGTTGAAAGCCGATTCCAAAACCATTCCGAACGCGTAAAACACAAAACCGTAAGCGACGATGTGCAAAGCATTTGTTCCATAAACGGCGACGTTCGGTTCGTCAGTAAAAATCTTGATGATCCAATTTGAAAAGAAAAGAAACAGCAAACCGACCGAACCCAAAAACGCCGCGTTGATGAAAGACGCGATCCAGACGGATTTTTCGGCGCGTTCGGGTTTTTCTGCACCGAGATTTTGCCCGACGAGCGTTGCCGCCGCGTTGCTCAAACCGACTGCCGGAAGAAGCGCGAAAATTATTACGCGTAAACCGATCACGTAACCTGCGATCGCTTCGCTGCCGAATCCGGCGACGACACGAACCAACGCGCTCCAGCTTGCCGTTGCAACCGTAAATTGCAAAACGGCAGGCGCGGCGATTTTCAAAAGATTCCAGAGCAAATCTTTGTCAATTTGCCAATGTTCGCGCCGAATCGTGATTCGTCCGCCTGTGCGAACGAGCCAAAACGCCGCAAACAAAACGCCGACGCCGCGTCCGATCGTCGTGCCGACCGCCGCGCCCGTTACGCCGAGATGCGGAAAAATCCAGTTGTCAACGAGCCATTTGGGTGCGTTGATTCCCAAAAATGCAAAAATATCTGCGCCGTAAATAAAACACGGCGCGAGAAAAATATTCAGCAAATTTGCGAGAAACAAAACGCGCATCGCGATTGCCGCATCGCCCGCACCGCGAAAGATCGCGTTGAGCAAAAACAGAAAAACGACGACCGCGTTTCCGCCGAGCATAATCCGCATAAACGTCGTGCCTTCATCGATTATTTGCGGTTCTGCGCCGAGCAAATGAAAGATCGTCGGCGCAAAAACGATTCCGAGAACGCTCATCACCAGCGAAATTATGACACCGAGCATAATCGCGTGTGCCGCCGATCTTGCCGCGCCTTCCGTGTCTTTTTCACCGAAACGACGTGCAACCGTCGCCGTCGCGCCGACGCTCAAACCGATCGAAACCGCATAAACCAACGCCATCATCGATTCCGTCAAACCGACGATCGCGACCGAATTTGCGCCCAGATGACCGACAAAATAAATATCGACAATGGCAAAAACGCTTTCCATCATCATTTCCAAAATCATCGGAACTGCCAACAGAAAGATCGCCAAACCGATCGAACCCTGCGTGAAATCGCGCGAAGAACCTGCAACTGCTTCACGCAATATTGACCAAAACGAGTTATCAAACGCCTTTTCAGACGTAGTTTCAACGTAATTAGACATAAAAAATTCCCAAAAATGATTAAAAGCGCACGAGATGTGCCAAGACAGTTCGTTTCGCAAAGAATTGAGAAACGCGGAAACGAACGATAAAGTTGCGGCTATTTAGCGGACAATGATTTTCATAATGTTGGAAAGTTTAGCAAACAGATTCGGAAAAGTAAAAATTTATTTTGAGAATTTTACGAAAAATTCAATTCGGTTCTTAGCAAAAGCAAAATTAAATGTAAAAACTTTTTTAAAAATATATAGACAAGTTTTGTGTATATATATTATACTTAACGCAGAAGTGATTTGACTCTGGTCCTCACTTCCACACTCCCAGCCCAGATAAACCACTGAAAAAACTACTACTAAGAGGATTCCAAACTTATGAAAACTTCGCTTTTTAGCTCGAAGACTGCTAAATATTTATTTGTCAATGCGGTTTTCGGATTATTATTTTTTGCTTCCATTTTGACAGTCAGTGCGCAAACGACAACCTTCGCGCAATTTTTAGAACAAAACGGAACACAGGATTTCGTTTTTACGAATAACAGCAGTTCCGCTGCCTTCAATACGGTCGGCGGCGGTTCACCGATCGCGTTTCGTTATCAGAACATCAGCGGATTGCCGGCTGCTTTGACAGGATTTCAAGATGCACATATGTTCGTTTCGACGACGACGACTCAAGCAGGTGCATTGAACGGCGGAAACGTCAATCAGCCTTTCAATCAAACCGTGACGGTTCAGATTTTCCGCGATACTCCGACTCCGATCGGTGTCGGCAGCGGTTCGCGCACAAATTTGCTGACCGCAGTTTTTTCGCCGAATGTGAATGCACCAAGCATTAGCGGTTCGAATGGCGGAAACTCGGCAACCTTGTCGGCAACCACGCCCGATCACGTCGTCACCTTTACATCGGATTTTATCAGTTTCGGTTTGACCACCGATAGAAATCTCGGCTTGAGCTTTTCTTCGGTCACGCCGTCGTTGGCATTAGGCGTAGGCAGCTTTTTACAGAGCTTTACGGCAGCCGGAACGGGAACATTCGCTTCCAATCCGCCGCCGGTCTATGTTCCGCCGACGGCAGCCGGTTCGGTTATCAGCGGACAAGTTTTCGCGGCTCCCGGAGTCGGTTTACGCGGCGCGAAAGTTATTTTAACGGAATCGAACGGAAATTCTTATAAAACCGTGACGGGAAGTTTCGGTCAATACAGCTTCCCCGAGATCGCCAGCGGTCAAACCGTGGTCGTGACGGTCGTTTCACAGCGTTATACATTCCAATCGCAGGTCATCACCGTACAGGAAAATATCAGCGATATGAATTTTATGGCAAACGAATAAAAGCCTGTAACATAACTAAAAAAGCGAGTTTGAAATTAATTTCAAACTCGCTTTTCTTTTTTAAAAATTAACCTTAATAAACTTTTTCCCACGAAACTTTTTTGTCGAGTTCGTGAAAATTATCGAGCAGTTTCAGAAAAACCGTCGTGTTTTTATCGACATTGCTCATCAACGTGCGCGAGCCTTTTGAATGTCTGACGGTGATTGTTGTATTGACGACATTGAGTGAAACGCCGTCGTTCCAATTTTTGAAAGTTTCGGTTTCGACGATATTTTTTGCGAAAACATCGAATGTTTTCGCATCGATGTTTGCTTTCCATTCGTTCTTTTCGACCGCTTCTTTCTTATTCTTCTGCTTGTTCCAACGCTGCATTTCGATCGTTTTCGTGACGCTGCCGTCGCGGTTCACGTCGAAAGCTATCGTGCAGGGCGACGAAGGACTGTAAAATCCGTCTTCTTTGCCGAAAACTTCGTTGTAAGTTTTGCGGCACTTTGAATTTTCGTCGAAATAATCCTTGTAAACCGTCTCGAGCGTGACGGAAGAAACGTCTGAAATTTTCAAGTTCAAAGGCGGAATCGTTCCGCTCGGCGTCGGATTGTTTTTCGGTTTTTCGTTCGCCGCCGAAGTTTCGACTTCGATCTTCGGCAAAGTTTTTTCGTTCAAGATCACAAAATTCACCAATAAAAATGCGCCGATCGCAACGACTCCAAATAATAACAGGATAGCAATTATAAATTTCTTACTCATAACGAATTATGAACGGCGAACGATCGAAAAATTGCCGAAAAATTTTCAGCTTTGCGTTTAAATGACAGACAAATCGATTCGGAATAATTAAAAAGTAAAAAGTGAAAAGTGCAAAGTAAAATTATCAGTTTTTACTTATTCCGAAGTTATATAATTGAGCAATTTTTGCCTCCGCGCATCTCCAAAATTCATTTCAAATTAAATTTAAACAAAAAGACCATTCTTTTTGAAACAATAGTTACAGTTTTCACCGACCAATTGCAAAATTTTTACGATAAAAAGTATGATTTCGCGAACTAATTGTATGTTTTAGGCGACTATTGAGAGAATAATTGCGACTAAACAGATGATAATTGAAACTGCCAGAGTGATAAATGCAACTTTTTAGATGTTAAATGCGACTGACCAACCGATAACTGCGACTGCCCAAGTGATAATTAAGACTTACCGTATGATAATTGCGACTGCACAATCGATAATTGAAACTTACCAAGTGAAAACCGCGACTGCCCACGGATATTTTAGAAGTGATAACGGACAACTGATAAATGATAATGGATAATTCAAAATCAACAGCGGACAAACGAAAGCGGATAACTGATAATCGTTTTCCGTTATCAGTTATCCGTTATGTTTTGTGCAATAAACTTAAAAATTCAAAACTAATTCGCCGTCCGTTTCGGTCACGAGAACGCTTCCGCCTTCGACGAGTTTGCCGAAAAGGATTTCGTGCGCGAGCGGCTGTTTGATCTTTTCGTGAATCAGCCGCGCCATCGGACGTGCGCCGTAGCGGGCATCGAAACCGTTTTTCGCCATCCATTCACGCGCCGTTTCGTCGAGTTTGACGAGAACGCGTTTTTCGGCGAGCTGTCCGTTGAGTTCCTTGATAAATTTATCGACGATGTTTTTGATGACTTCGATGTCGAGTGCTTTGAAGGCGACACGCGCATCCAAACGGTTCAAAAATTCGGGCGTGAACATCCGTTCGATCGCGCCTTTTCCGCTGCCTTTCGTGCTGGCATCGTTGCGGAAACCGAGTCCGCCCGAAGACAATTCGCGTGCGCCCGCGTTCGTCGTCATAATTAAAATGACGTTGCGGAAATCGGCTTTTTTACCGTTGTTGTCGGTTAAAGTCGCCGAATCCATCACCTGCAAAAGCAGATTGAAAAGATTCGGATGCGCTTTTTCGATCTCGTCCAAAACCAAAACCGAATGCGGATGACGCATAATCGCTTCGGTCAGAAGTCCGCCTTGGTCAAAGCCGACATATCCCGGCGGCGCACCGATCAGGCGCGAAACCGTGTGCGGTTCGGCGTATTCGCTCATATCGAAACGGATGAATTCAACGCCGAGTTGTTGTGCAAGCTGTTTTGAAAGCTCGGTTTTACCGACTCCGGTCGGACCCGAAAAAAGGAACGAACCGACGGGTTTTGTTTCGTGTCCCAAACCTGCGCGGGAAATTTGAATTGCATCGACCACGCGGTCAACGGCTTCGTTTTGTCCGAAGATCACGTCCTTCAAATCTTCCTTTAAAGTTTTGAGTTGTTCTTTTTCGTCCGCGACAACCGATTTGGGCGGAATTTTCGCCATTCGCGCAACGGTGTTTTCGACCATCTGCACGGAGATAACTTTCGGTCGGTCTTCTTCGGGCAAAAGCTTCATCGCCGCGCCGACTTCGTCGATCACGTCGATCGCTTTGTCGGGCAAATGGCGGTCGTTGATGTATTTGCCCGCCAATTCGGAAGCCGTCCGCAAAGCTTCGTCGGAATATTTTACGCCGTGATGCTGTTCGTAAAACTTCTTCAAACCTTTCAAAATTTCGTAAGTTTCTTCGATCGTCGGTTCGCCGATCTCGATCTTTTGAAAACGTCTGGCAAGTGCACGGTCGCGTTCAAAAGCGGCTTTGTATTCGGTGTAAGTCGTCGAACCGATACAGCGCAATTCGCCGTTTGCGAGCGCGGGCTTCAAGATATTCGAAGCGTCCATCGCGCCGCCCGAAACTGCGCCTGCGCCGACGATCGTGTGAATTTCGTCGATAAAAAGAATCGAATTTTCGGTCTTTTTCAGTTCGTTGATGATCGCTTTGAAACGCTGTTCAAAATCGCCGCGATAACGCGTTCCGGCAAGAACTGCGCCCATATCGAGCGCGAAAACCTTTGCGTCTTTCAACACCGCCGGAACATTTCCTTCGGCAATTTTCAACGCCAAACCTTCCGCCAAAGCAGTTTTCCCGACGCCGGGTTCGCCGACGTAAAGCGGATTGTTTTTCTTGCGTCGGCAGAGAACTTGGATCGTGCGTTCGATCTCTTCGTTGCGCCCGATGATCGGATCGATGCCGCCGTCTTGCGCACGTTTGACTAATTCTTCGGTAAAAGCTTCGAGCGGTTTTTTCTTTTTCTTCTGTGCTCTTTCTTCGGCAAATTCTTCCGCTTCGTCGCCTTCGGAAATCGTTTCGAAATTGAGCGAATTATCGACTTTTGAAATGCCGTGCGCGATGTAATTCAAAATATCGAGCCGCGTAATTCCTTGCTGAAACAACAAGTAAACGGCGTAAGATTGCTCGGCTTGATAAAGCGCGGCGAGAATATTTCCGCCGTCAACCGATTTCTGCCCGCTGCCTTCGGCTTGCAGAATCGCGTATTGAATCGTCGATTGAAAAGTCGAAGTGAGCTCGGGCATCATCTGCGAACCTTCGGGAATTTTTTCCATCACATCGGAAAAATATTCTTCGAGCGATTTGGCGATCTCCTCGATTTTCGCGCCGCAGTTATACAAAATGTCGCGCGCCGAACTGTCTTCGAGCAAAGCGAAAAGCAGATGTTCGAGCGTAACGTATTCGTGACGATATTTGACGGCTTCATCAACCGCGTAACTCAATGTTTCTTCTAATTCTCTGGTTAACATAAAACTCTTAAATTATAACTCTTTGATTGAAAAATTTTGAACGCCTTTGCTTCGATTTTCAAATAAACTCAAAATCCTGCCAACGAGCTGAAAAATGTCGGCTGATTTCCGCATTTTTCCTGCGGAATCGGCACATTGAAATTCGACATAATTCGCTCGGCGGCTTCGTAACTCGCTTGCAGCATTAAATAATCGATGTCGCGCATCGTTCCGTAGCAAGTTCGACGTTGATTGAAAATTCCTGTGCTTCGCAACAGTTCGGGTTTAAAATAAGCTGAGCCGCTGGTTTTTGTTTTTCCGGTTTTCGGCGCAAACACCATAAAACTGATATATGTATCTCTTAAAGCCTGTTCAGTTCCGGCAGTTTGCGGATTTGCGAAGGTGTTTTCATTTAGTTGGATAAAAATTGCGTAATCATTATCGTTTTCCGAATTTATCGCCGCTTGTCTCGCAGTTTTCATATTGCCCGAAATATTCGACACGATTTGCAAAAGCGGCGAACTTTCCAACCTGTAAGCCACATATTTGGACATATCCTGCGGCATTCTGATCGCGGAAAAAGAATTTATGCGGCTGTCGCTGACGAGCCGTAAAGAAAATTGCGGCGTCGGTTTCGGTTTCGGAGTCGGCGTTGCGGTCGGCTCGGGCGTTTCCGTCACGACCGGAATTGGCGGCGCATTTTTAACGCGTCGTCCCGATTGTCCCGAAATCGGATTTGCGATCAGCAAAATAGAAAAAGCCAGACTCAACAGCAAAAAATACAGATAATTCGGCTTATATGAAAATTGCTTTTTCGGCATAATTAATTGCTCTTTTCCTTAATTAGTTTTAACGGCAAATAGTAATTGTCGTAATCGAAATGAAAATTATATTGATTTAATGCCAATAAATCATTATAGTTTCGTGCCAATCTTCCGACGGCGGTTTTCGACGATTCAGATAATTTTCTTTTTCCGCGTTATTCAATTTATTCCAAAATGTTACCCAAACATCGTTTTTCCACGCTTCCTGATAACCTTGATTCCAACCGTGTATCGGCGAACTGTTCGGAAAACAAATCCACGGAGGATCTATTTCTTCGCCTGAATCCAATTTATTTTTCTGCTCGATAAACCATTTCTTCCATTCGACATCTGCTTTGTTTTCAGCCATACCAAAATATGTAAATAAAAATTGCAGGTGTTTGTTCATATTATCTTAGTTAAATGAATAAAATGCCTTTGCAAA
>DAITPE010000153.1:0-10709 GCA_036833775.1 Pyrinomonadaceae bacterium
CCAGTTTCGATAAAATTTACCATCAAACCGCCGTTGCGATTGCGAAGTCCAAAACCGAAAACGGGATTTTGCGACGTTTTCTTTTCGACCGCGTAACCCGCGTAACCGTAAATCGTGTTGTAATCGGGAATTTCGGTGCCGAAAACGTATTTTTTGTAAAAATCGTGATAATCCTTTTTCGTCAGTTTGTTGACGATCGAGATCATATCTTCGGTCGTAAAGCCTTTACCTTTTTTGTAAAAATCATTGTAAAGCGCACGGAAAACGTCGTCGAGTCCGTATTTAGCGTCGGAATCGTGGCGAATCGAAAGATCGAACAACGCACCGAGATTTTCTCCCTGCGTGTAATACGAAATGCCGAAAGAAACGGGCGTATCGTAGCCGAGCCACGTCGAAACCGATGCGTTTGCGGGCGAAATATAATTACGAACTTCGTCGTTTTCAATTGCCGCGATCACGTTTCCGCGTCGGCGCAAAAATTGTTCCTTCGTATTGATTCCGGCGCGATATTGCGCGACGCTCGCGTAATAATTCGTAAAACCTTCGGAAACCCACAAAAGCGGCGTTTCGTTTTCGCGCGAATAATCATACGGAAACATTTCCGCCGGACGAATTCTTTTCACGTTCCACAGATGAAAAAATTCGTGCGCCGCCGTTCCGATGATCATTTCGGGCGTTGCTTCTTCGCCCGAAGGCGCAAACGCGACAAACGAATTCAAATGTTCGAGTGCGCCGCTCGCGTTCGATTCGGGCGGCGCGAAAAAGTAAAAATACGTGTATTTTTCATACGGCAATTCGCCAAAGATCGCTTTTTCCGTGAGCGCGATCTTGCTGAGCATTTCAGTAAATTTCTTCGTTTTTTCCGCATTGAAACTTTTCGCTGGATACGCGACGAGATAATGCGGTTTGCCGTCAACTTCAAACTTAGTCAGATCGAAATTTCCCATTTCCGCCGGCGCGTCAACGAGCGTGTCGTAATCAGCCGCTTCAAAAGTCAACGGGTCAGCGGTTTCCTTTAAAGCCGAAACGAGCTTCCAATTCTGCGGAATCTGAAAATGAACTTTGCTCGGCGTGTTTCGATAACCTTCGGGCAATAAAAACAATTCAATGCCCGTAAAAAACGCGAAATCGTCGCCGATTTTTGCCTGATTCAAACCGAGAACGTCGGCGTAATAATCGTATTCAACCTTAATGTTTTTTATTCCTTTCGTCGCAACATTCCAAGTCTGTTTGCGCGACATCGTGAGCGGAATTTGTTTGCCGTTTTCGTCCGTGACCTTGAAACGAAGCAGATTTTTACCGTAATTTTCGACGACATACCAACCTGGCGTCCACGTCGGCAGCGAAAGATCGAGCCTGTCTTGATCGATATTTTTGATGTCGGTCGTGATGTGAAACTGCTTTGAAGCCGTATCGGAAAGCTGAACCGTATAATCGATCTGCAAATTCGATTTCTGCGCAAAAGTTTGCTGAAAACCGAAAACAAAAAAGACGAAAAGAAGCGAAAAATAAACGCGATTTGTGTGTTTCATAAAAATATTACCGAAAATTTGCTCAGTTTATCTTTACTCGAAATCGCAAAAAATTGTTTCAATTTTACTTCAAAACGCCCGAAATAAATTCCGCCGCAACTTCTTTCGGCAAACGCTTTTTACCGTCAACTTCGTAATTCAATTTCCGCATTTCTTCGGTCGAAATCGCGTTTTTCAAGCTTTCAAAAGTTTCTCGCAAGCTTTCCGTTTTGTCGTTTCGCGCAATAAAAACGGCTTCGTATGGCGGAAAAAACTTTTTATCGTCGGCAAGCTGAAAAAGATCGAGCGCGGAGATCAAACCGTCGGTCGAATTTCCCGCAATGATGTCGAGTTCGCCCGATTGCAAGGCGCGATACGTCAAAGACAAATCCATTTCGCGCGGCTGTCTGGCAAAATTAAAATTGTAAGTTTTCGCAAAACCCGCGTAACCGTCGGCGCGCGACATAAAATCCTGACCGAATCCGGCTTGCCAATTTCGTGAAAGCGGAACGGCGTCGGAAATCGTTTTCAGACTATTTTCCCGCGCAATTTCGCCGCGCACGAGAATTGCGAAATCGTTTGAAAACCCGAGCGGTAGGCTTAAATTTAAGTCGAATTTTTCCGCGTATGCTTGTTTGGTTTCGTCATAAACTCGGTTTGTATCGGTGATCGGCTGGCGTTTTAAGATCGCCGTGTAAGCCGTTCCCGTATATTCAGGATAAACGTCGAGATTGTTTGAAATAAGCGCGTCGTGCGCCAGATTTCCGCCGAGTTCGAATTGACGCTCGACTGCAATTCCGCGTTTTTCCAAACTCTGCGCTAAGATTTCCGCAAGAATTATCGATTCCGTAAAATCCTTTGAACCGACGCGAATTGTTTGATTTGAATTGATTGAATTTGAAGTTTGGAATTTGGAATTTGGAATAAAACTCAAACCGAAAACTATCAAAACCAAACCAATTGCGCCAACCGCGATGAATTTTCTGCGCGAATTTTCCGCACGTTTTTTGTAATCTAACGATTTTTCGAGTTGACCGAGCGCAAAATCTAAAAATAACGCGAGAATCGCCGATGAGATTGCGCCTGCAAGCAATAAATTATTGTCGTTTTGACGAAGCCCGCGAAAAATATAAGTTCCGAGTCCGCCCGCGCCGACCGCCGCCGCAACCGTCGCCACGCCGACCGCGATCACGACCGCAACGCGAATTCCCGTTAAAATTACGGGTGCGGCAAGCGGAAGTTCGACCATTTTCAAAATCTGCCAATCGGTCATTCCCATCGCCGTCGCGGCTTCGCGCGTTTTCGCGTCAACGCCCGAAATTCCCGTCACTGTATTGCGGATGATCGGCAAAAAAGAATAAAGAGTCAGCGCAATGATCGCCGTTTTCGCACCGATTCCGCCGATAAAACTGATCGGAATCAGCAAACCGAACAACGCCAGACTCGGAATCGTCTGCAAAATATTCGCAATGCCCAAAACCCAAGTTTGCAAATATTTTTTGCGCGTCAAAAGAATTCCGGTCGGCACCCCGATCAAAACGGCGAAAAATGTCGAAACGAAAACAAGCAAAAGATGCTCACGCGTCAACGCCAACAATTCCGCCCAATTTTGATTGATAAACTCAAAAAAATTCATTTACTTTTTGCCACGAATGAACACGAATAACACGAATAAGAAAATTAAAAATTAATTCGTGTTATTCGTGTCATTCGTGGCTAAATCTAAAGTTTCCAAATATTCGCGCACGAGCGGCAAATCACTTTTACGAAAATTTTCCGGCGTTTCGAGTAAAACTATTTTTCCTTTGTCCATCAAACAAATCCGCGTTCCCAAGATAAATGCTTCGTGCAGATCGTGCGTCACGAAAACGGCGGTTTTGCCTAAATCTTTGACGATTCTTGCAAATTCTTTTTGTAATTTAACGCGCGTGATCGCGTCGAGTGCGCCGAAAGGTTCGTCTAAAAGAAGCAGATCGGGATCAGCCGCGAGCGCACGCGCAACGCCGACGCGTTGGCGTTGTCCGCCGGAAAGTTCGTGCGGAAATCTATTGGCAAATTTGTTTGAATTTAAACCGACAAGCGCGAGCAATTCGGAAACTTTCGCGTTTGTTTTTTCCTTTTCGTGATTTTCCAACGAGGGAACGAGCGCGACGTTCTCGGCGATCGTGAAATGCGGAAAAAGTCCGCCTTCCTGCAAAACGTAGCCGATGCGGCGGCGCAATTTTATCGCGTCCCAATCGGTCGTCGCTTTTCCTTCGACTAAAACTTCGCCGCGCGTCGCCTCGATAAGACGATTAATCAACTTCAAAGTCGTCGTTTTGCCGCAGCCCGATTCGCCTAACAGAATCAAAATCTCGCCTTTTTTAATTTCGAGATCGATGTCGAAAAGAATCTGCGTATCATTTACCGCGTAATTTACGGCGCGGAATTCGACGATCGTTTGAGCATTTTCGGTCATAGATTTTATTTAGCCACGAATTGCACGAATAGCACGAATAAGAAAATAGAAAATAAGTCGTGTTATTCGTAGCTGATTTCCTTTCTTTTTTCAATCACGAAATCTTGCAGACGCGGGAAAAATTCTTTGAAAACTTCGTCGAAATATTCGTAATTCGCCTTTATTTCATCAAACGCCTGCGCCAAGCTTTCGCCGCCGCGCACGCGCAACGACATTCTTTGCAAAACCAAACCGACGCGCTCGAAATTTCGATATGCAAACAGCCAATCGTCCGCGATCATTCGTTGTAAAACGGGCTGAAAAGTAAAAGGGAAATAACGAATATTTTTACTCAAAGCCGAATAATTTTCGTTTGCAAATTCGCGCAAGCTTTCATCCGTAAAATTTTTCCAGTTTCGCGCCAGAAAATGATCGAAGGCGACATCTAAAGCGATTCCGGCGAAACGTCGGCGCGTATTTTTGAACACGTCTTTGCTGTGCAAAATCTGCGCGTCCGTATCGGTAAACGCGTCGGTAAAACGATGGATCATTATTTCGACGCGCATCTTTTCGGGAAAATTGTCTGCTTCGATCTTGCCTTTCACGAAATCGCCGAGCAACGCGCCCGTTGCGGCTTCGGCAGAACGTCGGGCGAGAAAAAAATGTGCGAGATGATTCATCGTTTGATATTCGATTTTACTATAATGAAAGTAAAAAAAGTGAAAGAAAAAGGTTTTGCCAGCGAAATACACGAAAGAAACGAAAGATAGAACAAAAACATTTTTGCTTTTTTTCGTTCTTTTCGTTTCTTTCGCAGGCAAAATTTTTCTTAAAAAGTTCAGATGAAAAACTTCAAACCGACCAAAGAAGATTTGCGCGAAGCCATCAACCTTACAACCGAAGATTTGATCGATTACGATCTGAAAGTGTTGTTTTGCGGCATCAATCCGGGACTTTATTCTGCCGCGACGGGATTTCATTTTGCGCGTCCGGGCAATCGTTTCTGGAAAGCTCTTTTCGCCGCCGGATTTACCGAACGCCTGCTGCATCCGTCGGAAGAATTCGAGCTTTTGGAAAGCGGCTACGGCATCACTTCATTCTGCAAACGGACGACCGCGCGCGCCGATGAACTGACCGAAGAGGAATTTCTCGAAGGCGGACGGCTGCTCGTTAAAAAGCTTGAAAAATATCGTCCGAAAACGCTTGCCGTTCTCGGCATCACGGCTTACCGCACCGCGTTTCAAAAGCCGAAGGCAAAATTAGGTTTGCAGGAAGAAAAGATCGCGGACACGGAAGTTTGGGTGCTGCCGAATCCGAGCGGTTTGAACGCGCATTATCAATTAGACGACCTCGCCGCGCTTTTTAGGCAGATTCCTAAATGATTTTCGACAAGTGCTGAGCGATTGTGAAGAGTTGCTACGCGATTGTGTCCATCCGCTGACGAAATTGTCCGTTCGCTACGCGATTGTGTCCGTCCGCTGACGAAAATGAACGTCCGCTAATCAATTGTGTTCATCCGCTAGCCGATTGTGTTCGTCCGCTGACCAAATTTAACGTCCGCTGAGTGATTGTGCGCGTCCGCTGATGAAATTACTCGTCAGCTAGTTAATTGTGTCCGTCCGCTAATGAAATCCTGTGTCCGCTGATGAAAAACGAGCGCACGTTGTTTGTTTGGTCGGACGATCTTTAGAAAATACGTTTATGAATCGAGCAGGTTTTTTATTGCTTCGAGCAGTTTTTCGACGTTGACGGGTTTTGACAGATGCGCTTGATAACCGGCTTCGAGCGCGAGTTCGCGGTCTTGCAGGCTGGCGTAGCCGGTCAGCGCGATTGCCGGAATTTTGCCGCCTTTTTCGGGTGCGAGACGGCGCACTTTGCGGATCAGCGCGTAGCCGTCTTCACCGGGCATTCCGATGTCGCTGATCAAAACGTCGAAATTATTCTGCGCGAGTTCGTGCATCGCTTCGGCAACCGAAGCGGCGGTCGTGACCTGCAAATCGAACGACGCGAACAAAACGGAAAACATCTCGCGCGAATCGGCATTGTCTTCGACCAACAACATCCGAACGCCTTGCAGAACTTCGTTATTGCCGTTCGTTTCCGCTATTTCGTCCGTTTGTCCGCCGTCGAAATCCTTCGGCAAAACTGGAAGATCGATCGTAAAAGAGCTTCCGCGACCGACGCCTTCGCTGCTGACGGCGACTGTTCCGCCGTGAAGCTCGACCAGATGGCGGACGATCGCCAAACCCAATCCCAAACCGCCGACACGCCGCGTGTAAGAACTGTCCGCCTGTCTGAAACGCTCGAAAATATGCGGCAGAAATTCGGGCGCGATGCCGATTCCCGAATCGATTATTTCGATCTCGACATTTTTGCCGTTGATGTATGCGCGCACGTCGATCGTGCCGTTGGCGGGCGTAAATTTGACCGCGTTCGAGAGAATATTAAGAAAAATCTGCGCCAGACGTTTGCGGTCGCCGTTGATCTGTTCGATATTCGGATCGAAAAAAGTTTCGAGTTTGATGTTCTTTTCTTCGATCGAAGGCAGCACGACGGCGACGCATTCTTCGAGCACGGGAATCAGTTCGAGCGGTTTCGGGTTGAGCGTCAATTTGCCCGTGATGATGCGCGAAACGAACAAAATATCCGAGATGATCTCGGCTTGTGCGCGGGCGTTGCGTTCGATCACTTCCAAGCCGCGATCGTTTTCGAGTGCCTGCGCGTTGCCGCCGCGCAAAAGCTGAATCCAGCCGAGAATCGAATTGAGCGGCGTTCGCAGTTCGTGCGAAAGCGTCGCCAGAAACATATCTTTCTGATGGTCGGATTCCTTTAATTTTTCGAGCAGATCGCGCGTTTGATATTGTTTCTGCCGTGCTCTGAGTGCGCCGCGCACCGCGCTCACGAGAATTGCGATGCGAATCGGTCGCTCGACGATCGTGGCGTTGAAACGTGCGCCGACATATTCCAAAAGCCGTTCGGGATTGTGCGCGTTGCCCGCAAAAAGCACGACCGGAATGTCCGACCAGACGGGCTGTTTTTCGATCAATTCGATAAAATCTTCGAGCGTTCCGTTGCGTAAAGCCTCTTCCGCCATCAAAACCGCGCCCGCGCCGCGCTCGAAATTTTCCTTCAAATCCGCCACGCCCGCACACGGCAAAGCGGAAATTCCCGATTTTTCGAGCATCTGACAAACCAGCAAAGCATCGCGTCCGGTCGGCATAAAGACAAGCACACGGCTTTCGCAAATCTCAGTTTCCGCTGTCGCCAGTTCCGTCGTTGTTGTCATTATTCCCCTTTTCCATTAAACCTTCGCTTTTACCGTGATAAACCGGAATGCCCGTCAAAACGCCGTGAAATTCAGTGAGCGGCTGACCGAGCCGGATGCCGCCTTCGGCAATGCGGAATTCGCGGATCGTGCGTTCGTGTTTGCCCGTTCGTTTCTTTAAAACCGAGATCGCCTGCCGCACTTCGCCCTGCGCTTCAAAATATCTGAGCAGGACGACCGTATCGGCGAGATAGCTGAGATCGATCGGCGTCTGCATATTGCCGACCAGACCGTATTGCCCGACGACGAGAATGCTGACGATGCCGCGCCGATTGAGATACGATAAAAGTTCGTGAAACTGCATCGTCAAAAATCTTTCCTGCGGCGTCGCCATCAGATAGCCGTTGACGCTGTCGATGACCACGACGCGCGTGTCGTTTTTCTCGATGTCCGTTCTGATCAGATGACCGAGTTCGCCGGGAGTCAGCTCGGCAAGCTGAACTTGGCGAATATAGATCAGACCATTTTCGACGTATTTTTCAACGTCCAGCCCGAGCGCGGCGGTGCGTTTATACAGTGTTTCGACGGCTTCGTCGAACAGGTAAATCGCCGCACGTTCGCCTTTTTCGGCGGCGGTGTGGGCATACATCAATGCCATCGTCGATTTGCCGATGCCCGCCGGTCCGGTCAAGATCGTGCTCGTGCCGTAATCGAGTCCGCCGAGCAGTTCTTCGATGTCGTCAACATTGCTCCTCAGCGTTCCCGTGGTTAAAACATTCGGCGAAATCGGTGCGCCGAGACGCGGAAAAATTACCACGCCGCCCGTTTCGATATTGAAATCGTGCGTTCCCGATTGAAAATCGACGCCGCGCATTTTGACGACGCGCATCGAATGCCGCTGTTTGCCGTAATCGGACGGCGAATAATCGAGATTGATCACGCCGTGGGCGATCGATTCGAGTTGGCGGTCGTTCGTTTCGGTCGTGCGGTCGTCGAGCAAAATGACGGTCGCGCTTTTGCCGATAAAATACTGTTTGAGGGCGAGAATCTGCCGCCGAAAACGAAGCGATTCGCTGGCGAGCATCCGCATTTCCGAAAGCGAATCGAAAACGACACGCGCCGGATTCGTGCGTTCGACCTCGGCGAGCACGGCTTGCGTCGTTTCGTCGAGTTCGACTTCCGAAGGATGAAAAACCGTGTAGCGCGAATCGTCCGTCAGGCTGTCGCCGGAAATCGTCAGATCGTAAATGTTCAGATTTTCCAGATTCCAACCGTGCGAATGCCCGACCGCGATCAGTTCTTCCTTGCTCTCGGACATCGTAATATACAAGCCCTTTTCGCCTTTGCGCTCGCCTTCGAGCAAAAACTGCAAACCGATCGTCGTCTTGCCCGTGCCGGGATTTCCCTGCATCAAGTAAAGCCGATTGCGCGGCAAACCGCCTTTGAGAATATAGTCCAACCCTTCGATCCCGGTCGAAATTTTTACCGGATTGGTTATTTCCGTCTTATCCATACACCCCTTGTCTTTATCAAACCCGATCTAATTTACTAAAACTTCTGTTTGCTAATTATATGATTATGACGCGCTAAATAAAAGAAATTTTATTCCAAAACCCGCGAAAACTTATTTTACGACAACAAATGCCGCCGCTTTTTCGAGCGTTGCAAAGCAATTTTGCAGAATTGTTGATGAATATTTTAGTTTCCGCGCATCTATTTTTATTGTCATCAAAATAATTCTAAAGTATCTTCAATGTAGAAACTTTTGAAGGTGTTTTATGAAGATTCAAGTGCAGAAATGGGGAAACAGTTTGGCTTTGCGGATTCCGAAAAGCTTTGCTTTGGAAACGAATATCGAAAACGGTTCGACGGTTGACGTTGCCGTTCAAAAAGGCACGATCGTCGTCAAACCAACCAAAGAAGACAATTTTTCGCTCGAAGAAATGCTCGCGCAGATCACGGACGAAAATATGCATGCTGAGGTCGCTGATTTTTATTGAATATATTTTATGTTTGTCTCGTTGGCAGATAAAAGAGTAGCCGAATATTACAGAAACGGACTCGGTTACACACCCGACCGTGAGATTGTCGCCTTACTTTTAGAAAACTTGTCAAAAAAAATATATGCCGAAAAATTATCTGCCGTGACATCGATTGGACGTTTGTCTATAACAACCGCTCTTAGTTGGGATGATTCAAAAAATGATTCCGTATCGATAGATTCATTCAAGGATGCGGGAAAGAATTTGATTATATTAAGTTATCATTCAAACGGTCGCCGAACAGCCGACGCAGGAAGAAGATGTTCGCTGGAAGAAGCTTTCGATTACGCTGATTTATACGTTATGAAGCTTCTTTTAGTAAAATACGGCGAACTATAATTTCACTATTTTCCTTCGATTGCCAAAGGTGATTTTAATAACCTTGAAAATGAATCTCGAATTTTATAAAACCAATTTACAAAAAGCAGGCGTGATTTTCGATGCAGGTTTGACCGAAACGGAAGTTTTACAGGCTGAAAATCTTTATCAATTCAAGTTTCCGCCTGATCTGAAAGAGTTTTTGATGTTCGCACTTCCTGTTTCAAAAAGTTTTATGAACTGGAGAAATTTGGACGATCCGAAAATCAATCAAATGTTTGAATGGGTTTACGAAGGTTTTTATTTCGACATCGAACACAATAATTTTTGGCTGAACGAATGGGGCGAAAAGCCTTCCGATCTGCAAAAAGCTTTTTCGATCGCCAAGCAAAAAATAGACGAAGCACCGAAACTCATCCCAATTTGCGGACATAGATATATTCCCGCCGTTCCGCACGAATCGAACAATCCCGTATTTTCCGTTTATCAAACCGATATTGTTTATTACGGCAATAATCTTTGGAATTACTTTGAAAATGAATTTAACTATTGGTTTGAAAAGTCTTCGTTTGAAATAAATGAGCCTGTCAAAAAAATAGATTTTTGGTCGCAATTTGCCGAAGATTTAATTTGAACTTTTTGAAGAAATTATTAAAGGAATTGAATCAGGTAAAATCCATTCATTTCCATCATAATATTCATAATGAATGTGATGCCCAACTTCTACATATTCGATGTTGGAAACAAAGGCTTTCAAACATTCAACAGAACCTTCAACTTTCAATATTTTTTCATCGATTACAGTAACTAAAACAGGATTTTCACTTTTCAAAACAATTAGGCTTTCCAGCATTTTGGCATAAGGAAACGGACTTATTTTTGCATCTGCATCAATTCTAATTTGCAATAGTTCTGATATGAGAAATTCATTTAAATTTTTAGTTAATTCAGAAAAATCCTGTTTATTTCCTGAAAGATCAATTTCCGCAGAAATATTTTTACCTGCATTTGAAGAAAAATATATTTTTATCATTCCCACTCGATCGTCGAAGGCGGTTTTGATGAAATGTCGTAAACGACGCGGTTGATGCCGCGAATTTCCGAGGTGATTCTAGACGAAACTTTTTGGAGAAATT
>DAITPE010000154.1:0-10617 GCA_036833775.1 Pyrinomonadaceae bacterium
TTAAATCCCTCTTTTTCGACCGAAACTTTATAATTTCCCGGAGCTAACCCCGAAAAACGATAAAATCCGCTGTCGTTCGTTACAGTTTGTTGTGTTTGATTCGTGTCTAAACTCGTCAAAGTAACGGTTGCCGCCGGAATTGTCGCTCCGGCTGAATCGAAAACCGTTCCTTGAACGCCTGCACGAAATTGTGCAAAAACACTTACTGATAATAAGATCAGCAACACGCCTGTAAAAACAATACGCGGAAAATACTCTCCTTGAATGTTTTTTTGCATGGCTAAAGCCTCCTCCAGATTATATTTAATTGAAAATTGCGTAGGGGTTGGGCAATGATCTTACAAAGTAAACAAACAACTATTTTGCAGTTGCCCTTACATAAATCACTAAATCGTTTTACTAAATCGTTTTACTAAGAACGGTTTTACAATATATGTTTTTTATTGTCAAGGTTTTTAAGAGAAACTTGGCGGTATTATGTCGACTTTTTTGGTCTGACCAATTATCATCAATCGACGGCTGATGAATTTGCGCCGAAATTAGAATCTTGATTGTTTAAAAACAATATGAGAACATTTGACTTTATGCCGAGCAAATCAGACATTTCCGATATGGAAACTAATTCGTCTTTACCTGAAAAAAAGACGGTCAGCTTAAAGCAATTGGCACAGCATCTCGGTTTGTCACCTACAACTCTTTCGCTTGTTCTGAACGATGCGCCTTCGGCTAGTTCGATCCCGCCGGAAACCAAAGAAAGAATTTTCAGTGCCGCCAAACAACTGAATTACCGCCCAAATTATGTAGCGCGTTCGCTGCGTGTGCAGAAAACTAACACTTTAGGCGTCGTTGTTCCCGAACTCAGCGACGGTTATTCGGCAATGGTCTTGAACGGCGTCGAATCCGTTTTGGCAAAAGAAGATTATTTTTACTTGACGGCAAGCCACCTGCATCGCGCCGATTTATTAAAAAAACATCCGCAAATGCTTATCGAAAGACGCGTTGAAGGCTTGATCGCGGTCGATTCGCCGATTCGTTTTCAGCCGCTTCTGCCCGTTGTGACGGTTTCGGGGCACGACGAATTCGAAGGCGTTACAAACATTGTTTTAAACCATCAACACGCCGCCGAACTCGGAATTCAGCATCTTTACGAACTCGGACACCGTAAGATCGTTTTGTTGAAAGGACAGCATTTCAGTTCGGACACGGAAGTTCGTTTTGCGACGATTCAAGAATCCGCACGAAAACGAAATATTCCGATTCCAGAAAATCTGTGTGCTCAGCTCGAAGGCGACAAACCTTCGCCCGAAGTCGGTTATGTCGCGATGAAAAAACTGCTCGACGCAGGCGAAAAATTCACGGCGGTTTTTGCATTTAACGACGTTTCCGCGATCGGTGCGATTCGTGCGCTCGAAGAAAAAGGTTTGCGCGTTCCGACAGACGTTTCGGTTTTGGGTTTTGACGATATTTACGCCGCCGCGTTTCATAATCCCGCCTTAACAACGATTCGCCAGCCGCTTTTTGAAATGGGCGAAATCGCCGCGCAGACGCTTTTAGACAAACTCAACAAGAACAAAAACGACTTTCCGCCCGAAATCCGTGTCGAGCCGACCTTGATCGTCCGCCGCTCAACGGCACCTGTTTCCGCCTAAAAATTCTTTCAAACAAACCTTTTACGAATAACAGTTTTCACGCTAAAATCTGCTTATGGGATTGGCAAAATTAAAAAGTAAACTTTCGGTTGCAGAATATATCGAAGGCGAAAATTTATCCGAAATCCGCCACGAATATATTTACGGTGAAGTTTACGCAATGGCTGGCGCAAGCGACAAGCATAATATTATTAACGGCAATATTTTCGGAAACATTTGGAATCATTTAAGAAATTCGCGTTGTCAGGCTTTTTCCGAAAATATGAAACTTCGTGCCGACGAGCAGACTTTTTATTATCCCGACGTGATGGTTGATTGCGACGACGTTCCGCCGAGTTCCTTTTATCGTGAAAAGCCTGTTTTGCTCGTTGAAGTTCTTTCGCCTTCGACGGAAAGAATCGACCGCAACGAAAAACTTTCGGTTTACAAAACCATCCCGACTTTACAAGAATATTTGATTGTTTCGCAGGAAAAAATCTCGGTCGAAGTTCACCGCAAACTCGAAAACGGCGAATGGCAAGCCGAATTTTATGACGAATTTGATACAGAAATTCGGCTCGATTCGATCGATTTCAATTTATCTTTGAGCGAAATTTACCGACGCGTCGATCTCACGCCGCAAGCCGACGAATTTCCGCAATAATCTTCGGCAAAACTTCCAAAACTTTAGCGACTTCTGCTTCCCGATTATATCTTCCGAGCGAAAAACGAATCGCGCCCATCGCCTGCGAAAAAGGAATGTTCATCGCCTGTAAAACCGCCGACGCTTGACGGCTTTCCGCGTTGCAAGCCGAACCCGTCGAAACGTATATCTTTAAATCACTTAGCCGCGCTAAAACGGCTTCACCGTTCGTGTTTTCAAAAGAAATATTCGACGTATTCGGCAAGCGTTTTTCGTAAATTTTCGTGCCGTTCAAACGAGAATTTGGAATTTTATTCAAAATTTCGTTTTCGAGTTTGTTTCTGAGCGCAAAAACCTTTTCCATTTGTGCAAAATCCCGAACGATTTCCGCCGATTTTCCGATTGCGGCGATCTGATGAACAGCTTCCGTTCCGGCGCGTCTGCCGTTTTCCTGTCCGCCGCCGATAAAATGTGACGGAATGGTAATATTTTCACGAATATAAAGTGCGCCGATGCCTTTCGGCGTGTGAAATTTATGTCCCGAAACGGAAAAAAGATCGATTTCCGAATTTTTCAGATCGAACGGAATTTTCCCGACCGCATTTACGCCGTCAACGTGAAAAAGCGCGTCGGAATGTTCTTTGACAATTTCGGCGATTTCTTCGACCGGAAACAAAATTCCCGTTTCATTATTTGCCGACATCACGGAAACGACCGCCGTTTTTTTGTTCAAAGAACTTTTCAGTTCGTCCAAATCTAGAAAACCGTTTTCGTCAACATCGAGCCAAGTCACCTTAAAACCTTTCATTTCAAGCTTTTCGCACAATTTACGAACGGCTTCGTGTTCAACGTGCGTCGTGACGATGTGATTTTTCTCAGGACTTGCTTCGAGCGCGCCGAGAATCGCCCAATTATCGCTTTCGGTTCCGCACGAAGTAAAAACGATCTCGCTTTCGCTTTTTGCGCCCAAAAGCGCGGCGACGTTTTCACGCGCATTTGCGACAGCGTTTTTCGATTCGCGCGAAAATTCGTAAGCCGACGAAGCATTTCCGTAAAATTCGGTCAAAAAAGGCTTCATTGTCTCGAAAACTTCGGGCGCGATTTGAGTTGTGGCGTTGTTGTCGAAATAAATCATAGCTTGAAATAATTGATAAAAATCGATAGTTATCTGATAATGTGATACGCGGTTTTTTCCCTATTATCAACCGTTAGAGAGATTTAATTCGTGAACGCAACCTTAAAAATAACCGAAGCAAGCGGCAAAACTTGGGAAATGAATATCGCTTCCGGCGCGGTTTACAGCGTCGGCAGAGCAAAGGAAAACGACATCGTACTGAACGATCGGCGCGTTTCACGAAAACACGCGCAGATTTCTGCGGACGAAACGAATTTTCGAATCATAGATGGTTATCAGGAAAACGGCGAGTTGAAGCGCAGCGTCAACCGCGTTTTTGTCAACGGTTTGCCGCAATTTGAAAAAATTCTCGAAGAAGGCGACGTGATCACGATCGGACAAAGCACGCTCGCTTTTGAATTCGGTGCGGAAGAAGAAATCACAAAGCCGCGCAAAAGCGAATCGCAAAGCCGAATAATTACGGTCGAAGAAGGTGAAACGGTTGTGCCGCCGAAGAACGTCAATTACGACGACAAGCCGCTCGGACACACGCAGGTTTTGATCTCTGCAAACGAAATTATCGGCAGACATTCGCATCTTTCAATTGAATCCGCCGCCGCATCGCCCGAAGAAATTAAAACTCTTCGCAGAAAGGCGAAAATTCTCGAACTTTTATACGAAATGAGCCGCGTGCTTGGCACGGTTTTTGACTTGAAAGAAATCTTTGAACGGGCAACCGATCTGATATTTCGCGGAACTCCGGCAGACAGAGTTGTCGCGCTGCTAGCGGACGAATCGATGGAAGGCAAGATCATCGGTTACAGTCTTTACCCGATCGCTGTCAGAACGCGTGATAAAAATCTGGAAGATTTGACGGAAAAATTGACAATCAGCCGCACGATCACGCAGAAAGTGATGCGCGAAAAAGTTGCGCTTTTGTCGCAGGACGCGCGAACTGACGAACAGTTTATCGGTTCTGATTCGATCGTTTCGCAAGGCGTTCGTTCGACGATTTGCGCGCCTTTGATCACGGAATCGAATGTTCACGGCGTAGTTTATGCCGATCGTCTCGATCCGTTTGCGACATTCAGTTCGGACGATTTGGAACTGATCAGCGCGGTCGCGGCGCAAACTGCCGTGACGGTCGAAACCGTTAAAGCGCACAAGCGACTTGCAAGAGAAGAAGTTGCGCGGGCAAATTACAGCCGTTTTATGCCCGAATACGTCGTTAAACAGTTGCTTGAAAAGCCCGATTCGTTTAGACTTGGCGGTATCAATCAGACCGTGACGGTGCTGTTTTCGGACATTCGCGGTTTTACGGCAATTTCGGAAAACGAAAAACCCGAAAAAGTGGTTGGACTTCTCAATTATTATTTTTCGGCGATGTCGGAAATAATTTTCGACAACGGCGGAACTCTTGACAAATATATCGGCGACGGTTTGATGGCGATCTTCGGTGCGCCGAACGCAACGCCGGAAGATGCCAAAAACGCGCTCAAAACGGCGGTCGAGATGCAGCAGCGGATCGTTACTTTGAACGAAGAATTGAAAATGAAAGGTTTCGGGCAGATCGCCGTCGGCATCGGTCTTCACACGGGCGAAGCGACGATCGGCTACATCGGTTCGGAAAAGCGAAGCGAATACACGGCGATTGGTGATACGGTCAATTTGGCTTCGCGCCTCGAATCGAATGCGAAAGGCGGACAGATTTTGATAAGTGAAGCGACGGCAAGAGAAAGCGGAAATTTATTTCCACTAATAAACCGCCAGCCGATAAATGTAAAAAATCGCTTGCAGCCGGTCAGCCTTTTTGAGGTAAAATGGAACTGATATTTTTGACGGGAAATGTCAAAAAATATAAAATTTGCGCTCCTAAATTTTAGGTAATTCTTAGTAAAAAAGGTTTAGGATAACCTCTATGTTAAAAATTTCATCGCTGAAAAAGCTTGTAACGGATTCGATTGCAATCGATCTCGGCTCGGCGAGCACGATCATTGCGGTCAAAGGTCGTGATATTGTCTTGGACGAACCTTCGTTGGTCGCCGTGAACGAATTGACCGAAGAAATCGTTGCATACGGACAGGAAGCGGCTGATATGCTCGGGCGCGAAGGACGCGACATTATCGTCAAAGCGCCTTTGAGTTCGGGCGTTGTGGCAGATTTCGAGCGCACGAAAAAAATGCTCGCGCATTTCGTCAAAAAAGCGAAATCGGGCGGTTCGCAGGTTTCTCTGCAAGCCGTGATGAGTATGATCTCGGACGTGACGCACGTCGAACAACGCGCTTTGCTGAACGCGGCTGAAGAAGCGCACATCAGTAAAGTTTATATGATGGAAGAAGGCTTGGCGGCGGCTTTCGGCGCGGGCGTTTTGCCGAGCGACAAACGCGCCACGGCGGTCATCGATATCGGCGGCGGCACGACAAATATTGCCGTGATTGCGAAAGGTTCGGTCGTTCATTCACGTTCGGAAAGAGTCGGCAGCAACGAAATAAATACGGCGATCGCCCAGCATTTGCGCCGTCATCGCGGACTTCAGGTCGGCGAAGAGTCAACCGAACTTTTGAAAACGAAATTTGCTTCGACATTTTTGCCCGAAGACATCAACAAATCGATGACGATTCGCGGACGCGACGTGCAAACCGGAAGTCCGGGCGCGGTTGAAGTTACGGCGGGCGAAATTTATCCGATCGTCGAAGGCATCGTGCGGCGGATGGCGCAGACGATCAAAGATACTCTGACCGAGCTTCGCCCCGAAGTTGCGGCAGATATTTTCGATCGCGGCGTGATTTTAACGGGCGGCGGCGCACTTCTCGAAGGCTTGGATCAATATCTGCGCGGATTCATCAATTTGCCTGTGACGATTTCGGATGAACCGCGTTATGCGACCGTTCGCGGACTTTTGAAAATGTTCGACGAACCAAAACTGCTCGAAAAAGTTTCGCGTAACGAATTGAGCCTTTTACAAAACGCCGAAATTCCGTTTGAAGCATAATTTTTGAAAAGCAAATTTACCGAAAAGGAGAAAACGGATCGTTTCCGCTTCTCCTTTTTTGTTTTTTCCGAGACGTTTTTTGTGTTTTAATTTTATAAAGTGCGCTACTTCGATTTTCTAAAACAACAGTTTTTGCTGACGCACGTTTCGGGAATTCCGGTGCGTGTGGATTACCGTTGGTTTTTTGTCGTCGCGCTGATGTCTTGGATCACGGCGATCAGCGTTAATTCTCTGGTCGGCAATTATTTGACGAGTTTTATTTTCGGTCTGCTGACGACGCTCATTTTCTTCGTTTCGATCTTTCTGCACGAATACGCCCACGCTTATATGGCGCGTGTCGAAAGAGTTCAAGTTTTGGAAATCGTCCTTCATCCTTTCGGCGGTTTGGCGCGTTTGCGACGCGAACCCGACACGCCGCGCGCCGAATTCCGCATCGCGATCGCAGGTCCGGCAGCGAGTTTTTTACTGGCGGTTTTGTTTGCCGTTTTGATGACGCTGGCAGATGCGGGCAAACTCGATATTTTGCGAAATCTGCTGTTTATGCTCGCATTGCTCAACTTTTTGTTGGCGATCTTTAATCTTTTTCCGGGTTATCCGCTCGACGGCGGCAGAATTTTGCGGGCATATTTATGGCGGCGCGGAAAAGATTTGAACGAAGCGACCGTTTTGACGGGCAGATGCGGACAAATCATCGCCGCCGTTTTGATAGTTTTCGGAATTTTCGCGGCAATTTTTCGCAGTGATTTTATCAATGGATTTTGGGCAATTCTGGTCGGAATCTTTTTGTTCGACGCGGCAAAAGGAATCATCAAAGAAGTCAATCAATTGGAAAACTTAATTGCAGAAGAAGTGATGCAATTGCCGATCACGGTCGCGCCGGATGCGGACATACAGCATTTTGTTGATAGGATTTTGCCTTTTTATCGTCAAAGCGTTTTTCCCGTCGCCAAAGAAAAACAGCTTTACGGAATGCTGCTTCTCGAAGATTTGAAAAAGATTCCGAAGGAAAATTGGCGCGAAAAAAAGATTTTGGAAGTGATGCGCCACGTTACGCCCGATCATTTTGTCGAAACGGACACGCTTTTTGCGGACGTGCGCGAATTGATGCGAGTGAACGAAATCGGCGCGGTCGGCGTAATAGATGCGAAAGGAAAACTCGTCGGTTTTATCCGGCAAGGAAGAAACTAAAACCGAGTTTTCTTTTCAAAAATCCGAGTAGTTTTTTTAATTCGGCAAACTTTTACTAATGAAAGCGACTCAAAAATTGGTATTATAGTCGCAGTAAATTCCGAGCGCGGCGGAGAAATTTCTGAAAAATCTGAAAAACTTTTGAAAAAAACACTCTCCCGACCGATCAAAGATTGATGCAATTGAACGACTACATTCCGAATATTACAACGATGCGCGATTTTTTCGACATTGCGCTCGTTTTTATCATCGTGTATGTCGTGCTCAAGCTTCTGCGCGGCACACGCGCCGTTCCGACCGTCGTCGGAATGGTAATTCTCGCGCTTTTGTATTGGCTCGCGGTCGCGCAGGATTTGGCAACGCTCGAATTCGTTTTGCAGTCGGCGGTTTTCGTTTATCCTTTTTTGATCATCGTTCTTTTTCAATCGGAAATTCGGCAAGCGTTAATTTATTTCGGGAATCGTCTGCGCTTTCCGATGCTGCGCCGCCAGCGCGGACAATTTGGCGGCACAATTTATGACGAAATAGTTTTGGCAGCGACGACGCTTTCTTCGGAAAAAACTGGCGCATTAATTGTGATCGAACGAAGCATCGGCTTGCGAAATTTTATCGACGCGGGCGTTCAACTCGATGCACGTGTCAGCTACGATCTGCTCGTGACGCTTTTTAATCCGTCAACGCCTTTGCACGACGGCGCGGTCATTATTCAAAACGAACGCATCGCCGCCGCTTCCGTGTTTTTGCCCTTGACGAAAAATCCGAGCATTTCGCGCGAACTCGGCACACGGCATCGCGCCGCGATCGGAATAACGGAAGGTTCGGACGCGATTTCGGTCGTCGTTTCTGAGGAAACAGGTTTGATTAGTTATATCGAAAACGGCGAAATGCGGCGAAATTTGGACACTAATCAGCTTCGCAAAATTTTACTTGAAGCGATGGAAATCCCCGTGATCGACAAAAAACGCGAGCCGACAAAAACGATGAAATCCGAAGAAACGGAGATCACGGTGGGTTAGTTTCTAGTTTCAGGTTTCAAGTTTCAAGTTGTTTATTTTTTTAACTGTAACGATTAAACGAAACGCAAAAAACCTGAAACCTGAAACTAGAAACCTGAAACCTTTATAAGATGAGTTCAAACGAAAAATTTCCAAATAAAGAAGAACGGCAGATTTTTTTTAATCGGCTGTTTCGGAAGATTTTTCTTGAAGATTGGCTGACAAAGCTCGTCGCTTTGCTGATTACGCTTGCGCTTTGGTATGGCGTGAGCGGTTTTCGTGCGCCGAAAACTGTGCGGCTTCGCGCGGTCGCGCTTAATCTGCAGGTGACGAATAATGTCGAAATTACCAATTCGCCAGTCACGGAAGTCGATATTGTCGTGACGGGCGACAAGCGCAAAACCGAAACTTTGAATTCGCGCGATCTGACCGTTTTGCTCGATCTGACGAATGTTCAGCCCGGCGATCAGATGATTAATTTAACGCCCGAAAATGTTAATTTACAGCTTCCGACGGGAGTGAAGCTCGACGAAATCCAACCGAATAAGATCGCGGTCAAGATCGAACCCGTCGAAGAAAAAGAGATCAACGTCAAAGCCGAGATCGAAGGCAATGTTCCCGAAGGTTTCGAGATTTACGACGAAACGGTTGTGCCTGCAAAAGTGCGCGTCCGTGCGCCCTTGAGCTATATCAAATCGCTCAATTTCGTTTCGACGGAAAAGATCAGCGTCGAAGAAAAAACGGCGGATTTTGCGTTGAAACAGGTTGCTTTGAGCGTTTCAAATCCGAAAGCGACGATTTTAGACACGGCGGTTGACGTTTATTTCAGAATCGGCGAAAAACGCGTCGAAAAATCGTTTAATGTTTCGGTAAAAGCTGACGAAAAAACGAAAACCGTCAAGGTCACGCTTTACGGCGCACAATCGCTTTTGCAAAATTTAACGCACGAAAAATTGCAGGTTTCCATTATAAAAAACGATGCAGGAAACGAAACCGCGCAAGTGAATCTGCCTGAAGAACTGCAAGGAAAAATCCAGATCAAAGAAACGAAAATCAATTAACGGATAACTGATAACTGATAACTGATAGTGAATTGCTTTTCGTTATCCGTTATCCGTTATACCTTTTCTTCCATCCATTTTTTCATATCCACGCGCATTTCTTCGGTGATGACGTGTTTGGCGGAATATTGTTTCGAGCGGTAATTCGGGAGTTTTTCGCGCAGTCTTCGGTCGTATTCGGCGAATTTTTCGTTGGTGTAAAATTCGTCGTCGTCGCCGTAAAGATAGAAGGTTTCGGCGTTGAAATTTCGGTAATTTTCGTTCGTTTCGAGGTCGGACGGGATGCCGCCGCAAACGCCGATGATGCCGCGTAAAGTTTCGGGAAAAGTGAACGCGAAGCGGAAATTTAACGCGCAAGCCTGCGAAAATCCGTATAGATAAATTCGTTTTTTGTCGATCAAATTTTGGCGCGAAAGATTTTCGATCACGTCGAGCAAAAATTTATGATGAAGCGTGACCGATTCGGGCGATTTAAAGTCGGTCAGCCAGCCGAAACCGACGCGATAACCTTTTTCAGTTTCACGAAAATGCTGATTCGGTGCCTGCAAAGACGCGATCACGAAATTGTCGGGCGCAATTGCCTGCGCCTCGCGCATCATATAGCGTTTGTGCGCGCCGTAACCGTGAACCGCGACGAGCAAAGGCGCGTTTGCGGCAACATTTTCGGGAACGAAAAGATCGTAATAAAGATTTATCTCGGCTTTCACGGAAAGATCGCTCTGTAAATTTTCCTGACTCATAATTTTTTTGAAAGTTTGAAATTCTGCACTTTTCGGACTTTTCCCTGCATTTTTGAACTTTTACACGCTACACAGACTTTTCCCGCATTTTTTGAACTTGTCCACGCTACACGGCTTTTTCCGCCGTTTTTTGCGTTTGTCCGAGCCACACGGCTTTGTCCGGGCTACACGGCTTTGTCCGCGCCACACAGGTTTTTCCCGTCTTTTTTGGGTTTGTCCGCGCTACACAGGTTTTGCCGAGCCACATGGCTTTTAC
>DAITPE010000155.1:0-10505 GCA_036833775.1 Pyrinomonadaceae bacterium
CTAACGGCGGGCAAAGCGGAACTTTTACTTTTAACGTCACCTTAAACGCGCAAAGACTTGCAGATTTGCGTTCAAATCGTACGTATTTTTATATAAACAATCAAAATGCATCTGAAATTCGCGGGCAAATTCACGTTGCTAATGGCGCGTATAACGATTTCGACGGTGATGGTCGAACCGATCTGACCGTTTACCGAACTTCAAACAGAAGTTTTTACACTCTTTCGAGTTTGAACGGAAATTTGACCGAAAAACAGATCGGCGAAACGGGCGATTCGGTTTCTTTGACCGTAGATTTTGACGGCGACGGACGTTCCGATTTTTCGACGGCGCGTTATAACGCGGAGGCTTTGTGGCGGATTTTTAAAAGTTCGACCGATACTTTGGAAGAAACGCGTTGGGGAAGTTCGAGTTCGGGAGATTTTTTTGCCGCCGGAGATTATGACGGCGATGCGGCTTTCGACATCGCCGTTTTTCGTGCCGGAACTTGGTGCATTATCGAAAGCGCGACAAACACGGTTCGCTATGAGAATTTCGGACAATCCGGCGATGTTCCTTCGCCAAACGATTACGACAAAGACGGAAAAGCCGACTTAACTGTTGCGCGAAGCGAAAACGGACAGCGCGTTTGGTATTCGCGCCTCAGTTCAAATAATCAATTAAGAATCATTCAATGGGGCTTGAGTTCTGACGCATTTTTCACCGGACGCGCAGATTGGGACGGCGACGGCGCGGCGGATATTTCCGTTATCCGCAACGAATCGGGACAAAGAGTTTTCTACATTTTGCGTTCGTCCGATGGTCAAATTCAAATCATCCGTTGGGGCTTGAGTTCCGATGTCGTCAAACTCGGCGATTACGACGGCGACGGCAAAACTGACGCAACCGTGACACGCGCCGTCAGCGGACAAAGAGTTTTCTTTATTCAACAAAGCTCAAACGGCGAACTTCGCACCGAAACCTTTGGTCTGCAAGGCGATTTTTAATCTTTTAACTACGAAACGGCAATGGACAGGATAAACGGGATTAGAGAAAATTGATCTTGTAAGTCCTGTCTTTTTATAAGTTTTATGTATTCATCTATTCATTTTAATTCCAAAGGTCGTTCGACGACGAATGCTTCAAAACCCGAAGTTTTAGAGAAATTAAAACAGATCGTCGGCGCGGAAAACGTGCTGGTCGATGCGGAAAAGGTCGAGCCTTACGGCGGCGATGCGGTGAAGGAAAAGTTTCCGCCCGAAGCCGTCGTTTTTCCTGCGACGACCGCCGAAATGGTTGCCGTTCTGAAACTCGCCAACGAATTTCTTTTTCCTGTCACAGCACGCGGCGGCGGTGTTGGTTACACGGGCGGCGCGGTTCCGACCGAAGGCGGCATTGTTATCGGGACGGACAGAATGAATAAAATTGTCGAGATCAATGCGGATGATTTGTATGTCGTTTGCCAACCCGGAATCACCACTTTTGAATTGCAGCAAGCGGTCGAAAAACACGGCGTATTTTTCCCGCCCGATCCGGCAAGTTACAAAGATTCATACATCGGCGGCAACATCGCCGAGAACGCGGGCGGAATGCGCACACCGAAATACGGCAACACGAAACGCTACGTTTTGGGTTTGGAAGTCGTCACGGCAACAGGCGAAGTTATCCGAACGGGCGGCAAGACCGAAAAAAACGTCGTCGGCTTTGATCTGACTGGTTTGATGTGCGGCAGCGAAGGAATGCTCGGCATCATTACCGAAGCGACGCTCAAACTTTTGCCGATGACGGAAACCACTTCGACCGTCCGCGCCAGCTTCAAAACAATGGAGCAAGCCTGCAAAGTTCTCACGAAATTTACGCCTGTCGGCATCCTTCCGATGGCGATGGAAGTGATCGACAAATACTGCATCGAAGCGATCGAACAAAATTACGCATTCGGTTTGTCGAAAGACGCGAGCGCAATTCTTTTAGTTGCGGTTGACGGTTCAACGGAAGAAGTCGCCAAAAACGCCGAAACGATCGAACGAATCTTAAAAGAAAACGGTGGTTTCGACGTGCTTCGCGCCAAATCTAAGGAAGACGAAGACAAACTCTGGGACGTGCGCCGCGCAATTTCTCCAAGCCTTATGAAATTCGGAACTTTGAAAATTAACGAAGATGTCGTCGTTCCGCGTTCAAAAGTTCCCGAACTCGTCGCAAGAATCGAGGAGATCGGCAAAAAACACGACACTTTCGTTGCCAATTTCGGACACGCCGGCGACGGAAACATCCACGTCAATTTCCTCTGCGACCGCGAAAATCCCGAATCCATTCGACGCGCCAGAGAATGCGTCAAAGAAACCTTTCAATTATCGGTCGATTTAGGCGGCACGATCAGCGGCGAACACGGCATCGGCTACGTCAAAGCTCCGTATATGGATTACGCGATCGATAAGCCGACGCTTGAAATAATGAAAGGCATCAAAAAAGTATTCGACCCGAACGGCATCTTAAATCCGGGCAAAATGTTTGTTTAGGGCGTTTATAATAAATTGAAAAAATATAATAAGCAGCGGAAGTTTTTCTTTAACTTTTCGCTGCTTATTTTTATTGACTCTGACTTGAAGGATTCGCTAAAATTACATTTGTTTTAAGGTAAATATCCGCTATTTACTTATAAAACTTCACGCTAATTTCATCCAAGTTTTAACCTTTTCCAAAATTTTCTGATCAGCCTGATTTGAAAATTTACTTCAAACCAACCAAATCTAATATGAAAAATACAAATCTTTACCGCTTAAAGAACGTCTCGTTTCTTTTTTCGATCGTTGTTTTAGTTTTTGTGCAAACCTCGTGTATGCCTTTTCTCAAAATGAAAAAGAATCCTGACGGTTCGACATTTGCGGGTTCTTCACAAAATCAGCAGAAGAGAAAGGAATTTGCGCCGGAATTCGATCCGAATTCGCCTTCGGACGTTTTCAGCAAACAAATAAACGATCTATTTATGGCGCGTGATTATAAAGCGATCGAAAAGATCGCCGACGAAGCGCGTACCAAAAAAGAAAGAATGAGCGGCGGATATTGGAAGATCGACGATCTTTACGAACCTTTATCGACTATTTATGCCGACCGTCCGGCGCAGGAACTGAGCGATGAATTGTGGAAAAACCGTATCGAACTGCTCAAACAATGGAAGCAAGCCGAACCGGAATCAATCACGGCGCGCATCGCTTTGTCACAGGCTTATATAAATTACGCATGGTTCGCACGCGGAAACGGTTATGCAAATACGGTTTCCAAAGAATCGAACGAATTATTGCAGGAACGTCTCGAACTAGCCGAAAACGAACTCAAAGAAGCCAGACAATTAAAGGCAAAATGTCCGCGCTGGTATCGGAATGTTCTCTTTTTAGGGATGGCGCGGGGAATGGAAAAGGAAAGATTTGAGAAAATATACGAAGAAGCCATAAATTCCGAACCGAATTATCTGCAATATTATCTGGTCAAATCGGAATATCTGACACCGAAATGGCATGGCGAGCCGGGCGATTGGCAAAAATTTGTCGATGCGCTTCCGAGCAAGATTGCGACCCTGAAAACCGATGAAAGCGACCTCATCTATTTTGTCGTTGTGGTCAATAAATTGAAAGATAACTCGATGATGCAAAATTGGGGCGCGATCTCGAAGGAAAAAATGCGGAAAGGTCTTGCCGATATGGAAACCAAATACGGAGCCGACAAATTAAGATTGAATCAATACGCGTTTTATACCTGTATCGTCCGTGATATTGAGAACGGAAAAGACACATTTGCAAAGATCGGAGATAATTTCGATAAAAGCGTTTGGAACGAACAGCAATTCAGGCAGATGAAACAGCAAATGACGAACGCGGTCGAAAAGATCGCACAAAATAGATAAAAGTAGTTACATAAATACAATCCAAAACGCGGCGATCAATGGAAAAACGTCTTTTCAAAAGACATTTCCAAACGTCGCGTTTTTGTTTTTTATCGCGTAAAATCTCCGAATATGAAAAGAACGTTTTTATTTTTATTCGTTTCGTTCCTTTTTATTCTGACCTCATCCTGCACCGGCAGTAAACAAACATCGGCTGACAATTCCGCCGCCGCAAATACCGCCAACGTCAACAAATCTGCGCCGACTCCGCAAAGTTCTGCGCCGAAAATATTTGCCGAAGTTCCCGAAAATGCCGATGTCGATGCGAAATATATTTTTTATTTACACGGAAAGATCGTCGAAGAACAAGGCGAAAATGCGGTCAGCCCTGAATTCGGTGCTTACGAATACCGCAAGATTCTCGATGCGCTTGCCGCGCGTGGTTTTGTCGTTATCAGCGAAGTTCGTCCGAAAGATACGGATGCGGTCGAATACGCCGCAAAGGTCGAAAAGCAGATAAGATTACTTCTCAAACTCGGCGCAAAACAGGAAAACATCACCATTGTCGGCGGTTCGAAAGGCGGCGTTATCGCGCACCGCATTTCATTTGATCTGAAATATAAAAACTTAAATTTCGTCCTCTTAGCCGCTTGCGGAAAAGGCTATCTCGCACAGGAAAAGCCCGATCTTTACGGCAGAGTGCTTTCCATCTACGATTACAAAGACAACAAAGGCGCGGAAAGCTGTGCCGAATTTTTCAAAGCCTCGAAAAACATCACCGAATCAAAAGAGATCGAACTAAAATTAGGCTCAGGACACGGCATCATCTTTCACCCGCTACCCGAATGGCTCGAACCGACAATCGAATGGGTGAATAAGAAAAGATAAACACGAGAAATTAAGATTCAATTCATACATAGCAGAAAGTTTTGATAAAATGTAGTTCAATTTATAAATTTTTATGGTATTATTCGGGTGATTTTCTCTTATGAATCGTTTTAATATAAATGTTAATCCTCAAGTTTTAAGATGGGCGCGTGAAGAAGCCGGATTTGATATGGCTGAAATTGCCCAAAAAATTAATATTTCAATCGATGAATACAAACACTGGGAAAAAGAAGGAGAAAATATCCCATTCAGTAAGCTAAAAACAATAGCGGGACAATACAAAAGACAAATTGCAGTTTTCTTTCTACCAAAAGTTCCAGAAAAAATTTCTAAACCAATTGATTTTAGAAATTTGAGTCCACAACAAAGAAAATTAAGTAAACATGTTCTAATGGTTATGAGGGATGTTACTTATTTTCGTCAAACAGCACTTGAACTTAAGGGAGAGACTTATTGGAAAAGTCGTTACGATTGGCTAAAAAATATTAAAAACATAAAGCAAGATAATTTAGCTTTGTCAGATTGGCTTAGAGACAAATTAGATATTAGTGTTGAAACTCAATTTTCTTGGAAATACGATAGTCAAGCCTTTAAACATTGGCGACAAGCAGTAGAAGATAAATTAGGTATTTTAGTATTTCAATTTTCGATGCCATTAGATGAAGTGCAGGGATTTTGTTACACAGATAATTATCCATACTCAATAGTTGTAAATTCTAAACATTCATATAC
The DNA here is from genome assembly GCA_036833775.1 of Pyrinomonadaceae bacterium. Lineage (GTDB taxonomy): Bacteria > Acidobacteriota > Blastocatellia > Pyrinomonadales > Pyrinomonadaceae > JAJQRF01. The sequence continues at coordinate 5,477 of DAITPE010000155.1, forward strand.
AAGTCGTTTGTTTACAATTTTTCATGAGTTAGGTCATATTGTTAGACATCATAGTGGAATGTGTTTGATTGATAATATAGAAGAAAAGCAACATGAAGAATTCAGTTGCAATTCATTTGCTGGAAATTTTTTAATTCCAGAAGACTATTTAATTGCGACAAATGATTTATTAGAAATTCAAAAATATTCAAATTTATTTCGAGTAAGCCGAGAAGCATACCTTAGACAGTTAAAAGAGAAAAATAAAATACATCCAACCAAATTTTTTACGTTGTTAAGTGAGATTAAATCAACTTATGTGACGAAAGCTAAATCATCGGGATTCGTTTTACCAGAAGTAAAAAGTAGAGCAAGTCGTGGTGAAACATTTTTTAATTTAGTATTAGACTCATTAAATCAAAATAAGATTTCTTACACTCAAGCATCTGCTTTACTTGATTTAAGAATTAGTAAAGTTTTAAATGAAGCATAAAATTGAAAATATTTACTGTATTGATACAAGCGCATTAATTACGATGCAAAGGTATTATCCTCTGCGAATGCTTCCCGACCTTTGGAAACATTTAGAAGAACTTTTTATAAACAATAAAATTACTTCACACGAATTCGTATTTGATGAAATTGTTCCATCCGATAAAAAAGCTCAAAAAGATGATTTGGCAACATTAATTGCAAAATATAAAAATAACTTTAAATCAATTTCTAAAAGACAAGCTCAATTAGTTCCACAAATTATATCTACGTTTCCGCATTTGATTGATCCAAGAAGCAAAAAAGACCAAGCAGATCCATGGATTATTGCAATGGTTATTGAAATGATGGAAGAGGTTAATTTATTTGACAAAGATTCAGACTTCGTAATTATAAGCACAGAAAGTGAAAAAAGCTCTAATAAAATCCCTGCTGTATGTAAGCACTATAAAGTTAGGCACATGAATTTATTTGAATTTTTTGAAGATAATGGTTGGCAATTCTCATTGTTAAAAAAGCAATAAACCAGTGATAATAACCAACTTATTTCAATAAAAAAGTATTGGCACACGTAAAATAAAGGCTAGATTATCCTTAAATATTTTCAATATCAAATCAAAAAGAAGGTTTCCTTCCATAGATTATTCCACAACCAAAACAGTCGGATTTCTCAATCAAATTAAACAATCGATAATAAATACGCGAACCACTCTTTTAAAGAAGGTTACGCCGATTATTTTCAAATTTAAAGGATGTCGAATACAGTTTCTTATTCCACTTAATTTTCTAAATAACTTAAAGCAATTTCCCAAATAGACGAATAAAAAATACAGAAATTTTTTATAGACGTAACCGTTTGAAAAAGCAAATATTTAACGGTAATTTGATTAGAAATGTTTATTTAATGATAAGAAAAAGTGTTGACTTCAATTAAATAAAAGCGTAAAGTGTTGTCGAATCGATTCAATATTAATTACTTTTGGAGGTTTATAGAGATGGCAACTTCTACTACGGAAATTGTTGGTTTTATCGATCAGATTAAACAGTTAATGGTAAATAATAAGGACGTTCTGATGGAGGGCGGGTTGGATGTCTCGACTTGGATTTCCGAATCCGACGTTATGAGGGACGATTCGGTGACAAAGGATGCTGAAAAAGATGCTTTGAAGGCGGCTTCCAAGGCTAAAACTCAGGAATCGAATGCGGCAAACTCGAGGAATTATAAAAAGGCTTCGACGCGGCTGGATGCGATCATCGGCGTTTTAGGCAAGGATACACCGGCGGGAAAGCAGGCGGCGAGACTGAGGAGTAGTCTTACACCGCGCGGCAGAAAAGGCGGAAACGATCAAAATAATACTTAATTTTGATTGCAAAACTTTTCGTTTTAATAATATTCGACGGTCTTCCAATTAACATTTCAAGCATCCGTCGTAAAAATAAAAATACGTTTCAAATCATTTTCGGCATGCAGACTAAAGTAGTTTGCATGCAAACTACTTTAGTCTGCGTGTAAACTACTTTAGTCTGCACGCAAACTATTTTAGGCGGAGTGCAAACTACTTTAGGTGGAGCGCAAACTATTTTAGTCTGCATGCAAACTAAAATAGTTTACACGCTAAAAACTTTAGTCTGCATGCAAACTACTTTAGTTTACACGCAGACTTTTTTAGTTTACGCGTGAAATTTCTTTCAGCGTATTAAGTAATCGGGCAGAATTAAAAGTTTGAAAGCGCGTTTAGAGTACCTTCTTTAGAAGGCTTTACGTTAGGGTTTTGCCGCCTGAAGGCGGGACTCTAAACTTTCAATCTGTTTTGCCCGTCTGCTTAGCAGATGTTTGAGAAATAAATCTAACATGAAATTCTGAAAGGGCTTTGCCCGCTGATGTGCGGAAAGTCTCTGACTTTCCGAAAGGCTCTTTCCTGATCTTTGAGGCTCTGCCTCCGGCTTGATTAAGAGGCAAAGCCGCGATTGTCGGAGATTTATTTTTCAAAGAACATAAAACAGTCTTTGTGCCTTTTAGCGAAAGACGGATGAAAGCCGTCTGAAAGGGAAACGTCAATACAATATAGTGTTTACGGAAAATATTAAGCACCTTAACAAAATTAGATGTAACTAAAATATGTTGTGAACTTGTCCAACAAACTTCAGTTTGTTGTTAATCGCGAGAAAGCAACAAACTGAAGTTTGTTGGACATCTGTGCAAATAGTTCTACTTAATTTTGTTGGGATGCTTACATTCGACATATTTTGTTTGAATTTGAGCGCGTTTTTTATTGCAATCGTCGGCAAATTCGTTGATACTTGCAGATAATTTTAGAAGATCGGTCGGAAAAATAATGAATAAAATGATCAAAAAAATAGTGTTTCAATTAACGGCAATCAGTTTGATGCTGTTTGTTTTGAATGGCGATATTTTGGCGCAAAAGGCGACGCGGATAAATTTTAAACGCGGGACGAGTTCGGCTTCGGTTTCGGGGACGCTGAAACCCGGCGCGAAGCGGACTTATGTGATGCGTGTGCGCGAAGATCAGCAAATAAATGCGGTCGTTTCGGGCAAAAACGTGACGCTCGACAACGGGATGCTGACGATGGAATACAACGCGCCGAACGGCGATAATTATATCGAAGTCATCAATCGCGGCAGGACTGCAACAAAATATACGATGACGGTTTCGATCCAATAAATAAAGAAATTTTAAGTAAAAGGAAAAAAGATAGGAAAGCAGAAATGTTTTCTTATCTTTTTTGGTTTTTAATCGGTAAATTCATCAATTATAATCGATGAATATGAAATTCAAGGCAATTATTTTCAGTATCTTATTATTTGCAAATCTTAACGTCTTTGGACAAAACACGACTTTTATTTTGGTCAGACACGCGGAAAAAGACGTTTCGCCCAACGCAAACAAAACTAATCCGCCTTTGACGAACGAAGGGCGAAACCGCGCAATGCGTTTGGCGGCATTGGTGAAAGATTGCCGTCCCGAACATATTTTTTCGACCACTTTTCAACGCACGCTCAGCACCGCCGCGCCGTCTGCCGACAGCATTATTCCCAATTTTCGTCTGCAAGTTCAGTTTTACGATTACGACGAATTGGAAGCGTTTGCCGCGAAGCTTTTAACTGTCAAAGCAAAATGCGTTCTCGTCGTCGGGCATAATACGACCACGCCGGAGCTTGCAAATATGCTCATCAAACAGGAAAAATACAAAGCTCTTGCCGACAACGAATACAACAAAGCCTTTTTCGTGACGTTCAAAAACGGAAAAGCGGAAGATAAGATCGTCGAATATTAAACGCGGGAAGTTTTAACGCAAAGACGCAAAGACGCAAAAGCGCAAAGATTTTAAAACGATCAGCCTGCGAAATAAACGAAAGAAACGAAAAAATAAAACCGATTTTGATTTTCGTTCTTTTCGTTTATTTCGCAGGCTAAATCTTTATTTTTCTTTGCGTCTTTGCGTCTTTGCGTTGAAAAAAATGTTTCAAGATTTAGTGAATTTCGTGAACGGAACTTTTCCTTCGACGGCGTTGATGACGAAGTTGTTGTTGCCGCCGTTAATGATCCACGTTTCGATGTTTTCGCGTTGGCAAATGATCGCGGCTTCGAGTTTTGAATTCATTCCGCCTGTTCCCAAACCTGAATCGCGTTCTTCGACAAGACTTCGCGCTTCTTCGATGTTTTTGATTTCGGGAATGTGTTTCGCATCCGCGTGAATGTGCGGATTTTTGTCGAAAACGCCGTCGATGTCGCTTGCCAAAACTAAAAGATCAGCCTTTAAAAGAGTTGCGACGAGCGCGGAAAGTTTGTCGTTGTCGCCCAAAATGATTTCTTCGACGGCGGTCGTGTCGTTTTCGTTGATGATCGGAATGTATGAATATTTGATGAGTTCGTTGAGCGTGTTCAAAGTATTTCGGCGCGAAGTTTCGTTTTCAAAATCGCGGTAAGTCATCAAACATTGCGCCGCGCGAATGCCGAAATCGGTAAAAATTTCGTTGTAAATACGCATTAACAAAGGTTGTCCGATCGCCGAAAGAGCTTGTTTGGATTCGATCAATCTGCCTTCGTCCATAAAATTTATCCGCTGACGCGCCGCCGCGATCGCGCCCGACGAAACGAGAATAATGTCGAATTCATCACGAAGCGCGAGAATCTGCCGCCCGATGTCTTCGACCTTGCCGCGCGAAATAAGCTTCGTGCCGCCGGTCAAAGTCGATGTGCCGATCTTTAAAACGAGTTTCTTCTTCATTTTTAAGAGAATTAACAGGGATAACAGGATAAACAGGGATTTATAAAAAGATTTGAATTATCCTTTTCATCCTGTCATCCCTGTCAATTAATGCTTTATTTTCTAATTTGTCCATTGCCGAATACGAACCATTTGTTGGTCAAAAGATGTTCTGCGCCGAGCGGTCCGCGAAAATGTAATTTTTGGGTTGAAATGGCGATTTCCGCGCCGAGTCCGAATTCGCCGCCGTCGTTGAAACGCGTGCTGGCGTTCACCATGACAGCGGCAGAGTCCACGAGTTTTGTGAAACGCGTGGCGGAAGCAAAAT
>DAITPE010000156.1:0-10484 GCA_036833775.1 Pyrinomonadaceae bacterium
GATAGCGATTTTCGACTTGTTTTTCAAGACATTTTTCGATGATTCGGCACAATTCGTGCGGCGCGTTCTGCGTTTGCGGTTCAGGATTATTTCTGAGAATCGCGGCGATTTGATCGCTCGCCGTGTCGCCCTTGAAAGGCTGAACGCCGAAAACGCTTTCAAACAAACAAACGCCGAGACTCCAAATGTCGGTTCGTTCGTCGGTCGGCAAGCCGCGCGCCTGTTCGGGCGACATATACGCGACCGTTCCCATTACGAGTCCCGGAACAGTTTTGAATTCGTTTTTCTTCAAAATTCCAGAATCCGAACTTTCTTTTTCGACGAGCTTTGCCAAACCGAAATCAAGAACTTTTACCAAACGGTCGGCGCGAATCATTATATTTTCCGGCTTGATGTCACGGTGAACGATTCCTGCGGCGTGTGCGGCGTTCAGAGCGGCAGCGGTTTGCGCGACGATTTCTATGATTTCTCCCAAATCAAATGGCGCACGGCGCATTCGTTCGCGTAAAGTTTCGCCTTCGACAAATTCGGCGGCTATAAAACGCACCGAATCGATCTGTCCGCTTTCGTAGATCGTCAAAATATTCGGATGATTGAGCGCGGAAGCGGCGCGTGCTTCCTGCAAAAAACGGCGAACGTGTGTCGGGTTTTCGGAAAATTGCGCGGAAAGAATTTTCAGCGCGGCAAAACGTTCAAGTTCGTTGTCGCGCACGAGATAAACTTCGCCGACTCCGCCTGCGCCAAGTTTTCGTTCGATCAAATAACGACCGAAATTTTGTCCGAGTTTAAAACCTTCGCGTTTTGCGACAATCGTTTCGGCGACTTCGGCAATCGGCGATTCGTCCAAAAAATCCTCGGCTTCATCGAATGAAGCAAGCAGTTCCAAAACTTCTTCGCGCAAATTTTCATCTTCGCCACAAGCTTCGTTCAAATAAGATTCGCGCTCGAAACCAGACGGTTTTTCGAGTGCAATTTGAAAGATATTTTTGACTTTTTCCCAGTTCGAATCAGACATAGAAAGGTGAAATTTAAATGAAAATGCGGGTTTAATTCTTTTTGATTTCCTTAAAAAGCCAAGCTTTTGCCGTATTCCAATCGCGTTTGACGGTCATTGTCGAAATTTTCATAACTTCCGCCGTTTCTTCGACCGTTAAGCCGCTGAAATAACGAAGTTCGACGATTCGCGCCAGACGTTCATCCTTTTTCGCAAGTTTATCGAGTGCATCGTCCAGCGCGATAAGATCGATTTTGACGGCTTCGTCCGTCATTTCCGCCGCGACCGACAACGCATCGTCAAGCGGCAAATCTTCACTGCTTCCGCCGCGTTTGACGCGATGTTTCGTCTTGGCATAATCGACCAAAATCCGCCGCATCATATTTGCCGCAAGCGCGAAAAAATGTGCGCGGTTTTGCCATTCGACAGCATTTTGACCGATCAAACGCAAGTAAACTTCATTAATTAAAGCCGTTGTCTGCAACGTGTGATCGCGCCGTTCACCTCGCAAATAGCGGTGCGCCTGACGATGAAGTTCGTCGTAAACAAGCGGCAAAAGCGCATCGAGAACGCCGTGATTCGTTTCTGCATTCAAATTTTGCAGCATCACGGTAATTTCTTCGGAAGTTAAATTCGGAACGGGCATAGAGCGGTGAAAGGGGAAATTAATATTAACAATTAAAAGTATTTTAGCAAAGCCTTTTCCGGTTGTCGAAAAAAAAATGTTCCTGTTTTCCGCAGACCGTCGCGTTAGTAGATAGGAGATAAAAATCGGCTGAAAAACAGCTCGATAAATTTTAAATTTTTAAGACAAACAAATAATCGGAGAGAAAATGAGTAAATATTTCAAACAATTTTTGATGCTGACGGGATTAATACTTGCGGTATCCGCAGTTTCATTTGCACAACAGGTTTTCGTGGCAAATTTATCGGGTGCGCAGGAAGTTCCCGCCGTTTCGACCAACGGAAAAGGAGTTTGCCGTGCGGTTTTAAACGCGGCGCAAACGCAGATCACGGTTGACTGCCGTTATTCGGGGCTTTCGAGCAGCGCAAGCGCGGCGCATATTCACGGCAATGCCGCAGTCGGCGCGAATGCTTCGGTTTTGTTCGACCTCGGCTCGATTTCGGGAACTTCCGGCACGATCACGCCTGCGCCGATCAATGTCACCGCGCAGCAAGTTGCGGATTTACGCGCCAATAAAATGTATGCGAATATTCACACCGCCAATAATCCGAACGGCGAAATTCGCGGTCAGCTTCACGTTGCAAACGGCGTTTACAACGATTACGACGGCGACGGAAAAAACGAACCGACCGTTTTTCGTCCGTCAGATGGAATTTGGTATAGCCAACTGAGTCTTACGGGAAATATTAAATCTCAAAATTGGGGACTCGGCACAGACCTCACGGCACAGAATTACGATTTTGACGGCGACGGAATTTCAGATTATGCGGCAATTCGTGTAAATTCCAACACAGGCGGATTAACGGTCTTTATTTTGCAGAGCGAAACCGGCACGATGCGCGTTGAAAACTTCGGCAACGCCGCGCTCGGCGATCAGATCGGAACGGGCGATTTCGACGGCGACGGCAAATTCGATGTCGGCATATTCCGCAACGGTTTGTGGATTTATATCGAATCATCGACCGGCGCAGTTCGTTATTTCAATTGGGGAGCAACGGATGATTATCCGGTATTAGCGGATTTTGACGGCGACGGCAAAAACGATTTCGCGGTTGTCCGCGACGTTTCGGGACAATATGTTTGGTATATTCGCCAATCGTCAAACGGGCAACTCAAAACGCTTCAGTTCGGTTTGGTCGGCGACACGGTTTTGAACCGCTCGGATTTCGACGGCGACGGAAAATCAGATATTACGGTGCGCCGTACGATCGACGGAATTCATTATTATTTCACGCTTCGCAGCAGCGATTCGCAAGTAACGACGACGCAGTGGGGCATTGTCAACGACACGCTCAGATTCGGCGATTACGACGGCGACGGCAAGATCGATCTTGGCACGATCCGCAACGAAAACGGCAATCTCGTTTGGTATATTCTGCAAAGTTCAAACAACCAACTGCGAAATTATTATTGGGGTAGAACCGGAGACAGATAATTCGGTTTAATTTAACTCAATAAACGCGATACGGATTTTCAGCCCCCCGACAAAACCGAAAATCCGTATCGTCTCAGTTCCTCCGATTCTAACTAAATATTCATATTTTAGAATCTCAACGAAAATTTCATATTCAATCGGACTAAAATACTACTAAAGGAGTATCTGTAAGAGAATAAAAAATGATAACTTTCAATACAGCGTAGTTTTTAATAGAATTCTTTAGCTTCGAGTGCAGATGCCTGAATCAAAATTGATATGGAAAAAAGTCGGAACAAAATCAAATACGGCTCTGACTATTTGTGTAATTGTTTTTTTTGTTCAAATTACTATTTTTGCACTTGATCCGAATCGAAAAATTGGTCAATTTCATCATACTTCGTGGACTGCCAAAAACGGTGCGCCAAGCCAGATCAGCGATCTCGCGCAAACCAGTGACGGTTATTTATGGATCGGTTCCGCGCTCGGTTTGTTTCGTTTCGACGGCATCACTTTTGAACTTTTTCAGCCTCCAGACGGAACCGTTTTGCCGTCAAATAATATATATTCTTTGATGCCGACGCCCGACGGCGGTTTATGGATTTCGTTTCGCCCGACGGGAATCGGTTTTTTAAAGGACGGAAAACTGCGGATTTTCAGCCGTCCCGAAGAGCTTCCGAAATCGCAGGTTTATTCATTTGCACGGACGAATGACGGGAAAATCTGGGCGGGAACTCACACCGGATTGGCACTTTACAATGGCGAAGGCTGGACTGAGATCGGCGCGGAAATGGATTTTCAGCCGAGCCGTGTGCGGAAAATGTTCGTTGACCGCGACGGAACGCTTTGGATTTCGACCGACGAAACAATGTATTTTTTGCCGTCGGGCGCGGTAAAGTTTGAGCATTTTTCGACAGATGGCAGCTACGCGCTCGACATCGCACAAGCCAAAGACGGACGGCTCTGGGTTTCAAAATTTCCGAAGCAGATCAGTCCTTTAAATTCTCCGAATTCACCGCAAAATTCGGCAAATCCCGAAATTACAACTGACGCTTGGGAAATTATTTTCGACCGCGACGGCAGTTTATGGACGGCTTCTTCGACCCAAATAAAACGTATTTTTCCTGAAAGATTCAGCTCGGAAAAAGTTTCGGAAAACGACAGCCGCGTTGAGGTCTTTAGAGAATCAGACGGTTTATCGGGCAGTTTTGTCAACAATATTCTCGAAGACCGCGAAGGAAATATCTGGGTCGGCACGACGAAAGGTTTGGATCGTTTTCGATACAGCCCGGTCATTCCCGTCTATTTGCCCGTCGGAGTGCAGAAATTAACGCTTGCGGCGGTTGAAAACGGCGATATTTGGGCAGGTTCGGCATCGGCTGACGTTTTTGTGCATATTCAAGACGGACAAAACGATGTCTTGATGAACAAGCCGAAAGAAATTTATGCGTCGTCTTATTACCGTGACGAAAAAAATGTGTATTGGTGGGGAATGCAAGGCGGAATTTTGCGTCAAAACGGCGACGAAAGGCAGTTTTTTCCGCAGCCGAAAGATTTGAAACCGGATTGGATTTGGGAAGTTTTTCGCGGCGAAGACGACGGCGGATTTTGGGTGAATTTCGGCGATGAAGGTTTGATTTATTTCAAAGACGGCGTTTGGGAACGGCGCAAAATGCCCGAAGGTTTACCGAATCGCGGTCCGAGCGCGTCTTTTGAAGATTCGCAAAAAAGAATCTGGCTCGGCTATACGGAAAACAGAGTTTTTGTGCTCGACGGTGAAAACGTGCGCGGTTTTACAAGTACAGAAGGCTTGGAAATCGGCAGAATAAAGGTGATTCGCGGGCGAAATTCGACGATCTGGTGCGGCGGCGAAACGGGCTTGGCGGTTCTCATCGGCGAAAAATTTCATACGGTCAAGGCTGACGGAAAATCTTTCGGTGCCGTTTCGGGTATTGTCGAAACGGAAAACGGCGATCTTTGGCTCAATGAAATTCACGGAATCGTGCAGATTTCCGCTGATGAAGTTCGCAAACTGCTCGCTGATCCCGAATATTCTGTGAAATTTCGTTTGTTTAATTACGAAGACAATCTTCCCGGCGGAACGCAGATGAATTTCACGGTTTCGACGGCGATCGAAGCGACCGACAAACGTCTGTGGTTTGCAACCGACAACGGCTTAGCGGTGATCGATCCGCAAAAAATCGAAAAAAATAATGTTCCGCCGCCTGTGGTTATTAAATCGGTGACGATCGGCGAAAATGTTCGGCAAGCTGTGCCTGAAATGGTTTTTCCAGCCGGAACGACGAATTTACAAATAAGCTATACGGCGTTGAGTTTTTCGATTCCCGAAAGAGTTCACTTTAAGTTTCGTCTCGAAAATTTCGAAAACGACTGGCGTGAAGCGGGAACGCGGCGTGACGCTTTTTATACGAATCTTTCGCCCGGAAAATATCGCTTTCACGTGATCGCCGCCAATAACGACGGCGTTTGGAACGAAAACGGCGCAATTCTCGAATTTGAAATTTTGCCGCTTTTTTATCAAACACGTTGGTTTTTGATTTTGTGTTTGGCGATTTTAGGCGGAATTTTGATTCTCGGCTTCGTTTGGCGCGTCAGGCAAGTGCAGTCGAGACTGAAAATGTCATATGAAGAAAGACTTTCCGAGCGCACACGAATCGCGCAGGATTTGCACGACACGCTTTTGCAAGGAATGGTCGGCGTTTCGATGCAGTTCGATGTCGTCGTCAATAAAATTCCCGCCGAATCGCCCGTAAAATCGCGGCTCGAACGAATGCGCGAGATGATGAAACAAATCATCGACGAAGGACGAAACACCGTAAACGGGCTTCGTTCGCCCGAAAAAAACGAATCTTTGCCCGATCTCGAAAAAGATTTTTACCGCATCAACCGAAAGCTCAACGACGGCGAAAAAACGAATTTCAAAGTCATTACGAACGGAATTTATAAACCGATTTGTCCGCTTATTCACGACGAAATTTATTTTATTTGTCACGAAGCCTTGGCAAATGCGTTTCGTCATTCGCAGGCGACGGAAATCAAAGCGGAAATCGATTACGGGAAAAATGAATTAACCGTTCGCATCAAAGATAACGGTTTCGGAATCGAACCTTTAATTTTGAAAAACGGTCGCAAAGATCATTGGGGACTTGCGGGAATGAAGGAACGTGCCGAAAAGATTGGTGCGAATCTGCAAATTGAAAGCCAAAACGGAATCGGAACCGAAATTGAACTGACAATTTCAAACAATATTGCTTTTGAAACCGAGAAGAAACATTTTTACAAATTTTGGTTCAATAAATTCAAGCCTGCAAAAGTGATCGAGGCAGAATTTGAATCGAAAAACAGCAATGAAAAATAAAAATAAAATCAGAATCCTGACCGTTGACGATCATCCGTTGATGCGCGAAGGCATCGCGGCGATCATTAATAATGAAGACGATATGGAAGTTGTCGGCGAAGTTTCAAACGCTGTCGAAGCGGCGAAAACTTACGCTAAATTATTGCCTGACGTGACTTTAATGGATTTGCGTCTTCCCGACGGAAGCGGCATCGACGTGATGATCGAGATCATCGCCGAATTTCCCGAAGCGAAAATAATTCTACTCACGATGTTTGACGGCGATGCCGAAATTCAACGCGCTTTGAAAGCCGGTGCGCGGGCGTATTTGCTCAAAAGTATGCCGTCGCAGGATTTACTGCACGCAATTCGGCGCGTTTACAACGGCAAAAAACATATTCCGCAAGACGTTGCCGAAAATCTTGCCGAACATCTCGGTGAAGAAACTTTAACGCCGCGCGAGATCGAAGTTTTGCAATATGTCGCCAAAGGTAAACGCAACCGCGAGATCGGCGAAAAATTGTTCATCACCGAAGAAACCGTCAAAGTTCACATCAAACATATTATGGAAAAATTATACGCTTCCGATCGCACACAGGCAGTTTCGATCGCTATTCGGCGCGGGATCATTCAACTTTAAGTAAATAATTAACTTCAATTATTTCAATTCCTTAAGCCGTGTCTAATGCGGCTTTTTTGTTTTTATATAACTCAAAAGAGGTATATAAACTTACCAAAATAGACTTACTTCAAAACTATTCTCTTGCGTGATGTGCCGAATTTTATAATAAGCGATTATAAAAGTGAACAATAAAAACATCATTTTTATAAACGAAATGTTGTCGTCAGAAGTGTATTTTATCGAAGAAAAGGAAGAGAAAAAATGAGTCAAACACAAGCAACAGCAATCGGAAAACAAATCGAACCGGCGGACGATCCGCGCCTTTCGCGTGGAACCAAAGAGTTTTTAGCCGTTTTGAATTCGCCCGCGCCGCCCGAACTCGAAAAGATGTCGCCGATCGATGCGCGTCAGGTTTTGGTCGGTGCGCAAACATCGGTTGACGTAGATTATTCAGGAATAGACGAATCGGAAAAGATCATCAACGCCGACGGTTTCGAGATCAAACTGAATCTCGTGCGTCCTGCCGGAAACACCGAAAAACTGCCCGTGTTCATTTTCATACACGGCGGCGGCTGGGTTTTGGGCGATTACCCGACGCATCGGCGAATGGTGCGCGATCTCGTCGTCGAATCCGGCGCGGCAGCGGTTTTCGTCAATTACACACCGACACCCGACGCAGTTTTTCCGCAGCAGATTAATGAAATCTACGCGGCGATGAAATGGGTTTCGGAAAACGGCGACGAAATTAACGTTGACGGCAAAAACTTGGCGGTTGCGGGAAACAGCGTCGGCGGAAATATGACGGCAGTGATGACCTTGATGGCGAAGGAAAAAGGCGGTCCTGAAATCAAATTTCAACTGCTTTACTGGGCAATTGTGGACGCTGATTTTGAAACCGAATCCTACCAAGAATTCGGCGAAAAGCGTTTTCTGTCAACGCCACTGATGAAATGGATGTATGACATGTATATTCCCGAACCGGAAAAACGCAAAAATATTTTCGCGTCACCTTTGCAGGCGAGCGTCGAGCAGTTAAAAGGCTTGCCGCCTGCGCTCATTATTACGGGTGAATCGGACGTTTTACGCGACGAAGCGGAAAACTATGCGCGGAAACTGGACGAAGCCGGAGTCGAAGTTTCGGCGGTTCGCTATCAGGGAATGATCCACGATTTCGGAATGCTGAACGGCTTGGCGCATCTGCCGCAAGTCAAAGATTTATTCGCTCATACCGGCGCGGAAATGAAAAAACATCTTTTCCCGAATAAATAATAAATCAGAAGAAATCAGCACGCGAAAAAACGCGAAAAGTCATTAAATTAGAAACAGACAGCCTTTCGAGTTGTGTCCATTCAGACTTATTTTGCGGGCTGATTTCCACATAAAAAATCAAGGAGTTTTAGGAAAATGTCAGAACAAACAAAAGGGAATAAAAAAACGATCGTTCTCGTTCACGGCGCGTTTGCGGACGGTTCGAGCTGGAGCAAAGTTATTTCGATTTTGCTGGAAAAAGATTATGAAGTGATCGCGGTGCAGAATCCGACCGATTCATTAAAAAACGACGTTGATGCCGTTAATCGTGCGCTCGAATCGGTTTCGGGTCCGGTGGTTTTAGCCGGACATTCGTGGGGCGGCGTCGTGATTACCGAAGCCGGAGTTCACGAAAAAGTCGGCGCGCTCGTTTATGTCGCGGCGTTTGCGCCGTCGGTCGGTCAATCGGTCAACGACCTCTTCGCGCCGTTTCCGCAACCCGAATGGTTCGGCGCGGTTTCGGCTGATTCGGGCGGATTTTTGAAAATCTCGACGAGAGGAATCGGCGAATATTTCGCGCAGGACTTGAACGACGACGAAAAAGCGATCGTTGCGGCGGTGCAAACACCTTTTGCGCTGTCGTCGAATGCCGAAAAAGTGACGAATGCGGCTTGGGAAAATAAGCCTTCGTGGTATGTCGTTTCGACCGAAGACCGCATTATTTATCCCGAACTCGAACGAAAACTAGCCGAAAAACTCGGCGCGAAAACGACGGAAGTTTCAGCAAGCCACGTTTCGATGCTGTCGAAACCTGACGAAATCGCGCAAGTAATTATCGAAGCGGCGGAAAGCTTAGAAACACAAAAAACGGCGGAAAAATCGCGGACAACGGAAGCAAATTAAATATATGACAAACAAAATCCATTCTTTATTAAAACCCGACGAAATTGCACTTATTTTGATCGATCATCAGCCGCAAATGCTCTTCGGCGTGCAGTCGATAGATCGTCAAGCTTTAATTAATAACACCGCAGGACTTGCGAAAGCGGCGAAGATTTTTAATGTCCCGACCGTTTTGACGACGGTTGCGGCAAATACGTTCAGCGGACCGCTTCTGCCGCAAGTTCAATCGATTTATCCCGAAATCGTTCCCATTGACCGAACATCGATGAATTCTTGGGACGATGAAAATTTTCGCAACGCGGTCGAAGCAACCGGACGAAAAAAATTTGTCATCGCCGCGCTTTGGACGGAAGTTTGTCTGGTGATGCCCGTTATCGAAATGCTCGAAAAAGGTTACGAAGTTTACATCGTGACCGATGCTTCGGGCGGAACGAGCATTGATGCACACGAGCGAAGTATTCAGCGTTTGATTCAAGCCGGCGCAGTTCCGGTCGTGTGGCTGCAAGTTTTGCTCGAAATGCAGCGCGATTGGGCGCGAGTCGAAACTTACGATGCTGTCATCGGACTTTGTAAAGAACACGCCGGAGCATACGGTGCAGGAATTTTTTACGCCAAATCGATGCTCGGTGAACACGCCAACGAAAGCGGGCAGTAATATTGCAAATAAATGCTGAACGAAAACGAAACAACGGCTTTGGTGATCGAACACCGCGTTCGCGCCGGAGCGGAAAAGCGTTACGAACAATGGCTGGGCGAGATTTTACAGCAAACCAAAAGATCGCCCGGCTATCTCGGACGAGAGATTTTTCCGCCCGCCGCGAAAGGCGAGCCGTATATCGTGATCGTCAGATTTCAAAGCGAAAATGATTTGCAAACTTGGCTTAATTCGCCGGAAAGAAAAGAAGCGATCAGCCAGATGGAAGAAGAATTCGAGGACGGCGACAAAACCGAAATTCGAGCCGGAATCGATGTTTGGTTTACGCCCAAAAACGCCGTTCGCAAACCTCCGCCGTATAAGCAGTTTATCTTAACTGCCGCTGCAATTTACCCGCTTTCGCTGACGATTCCACGTCTTTTGAGTCCGCTTTTTGAAGTTGTTCCGATACTTAAAAATCCGTTTCTTGCTGGTTTGATCATGACTTCGATCATCGTCGGTTTGATGACTTACGTCGTGATGCCGTTTTTGACCGCAAAACTCCATAATTGGCTGTTTGCAAGTGAAAAAAAGAATAAAAAAATATGAATAACGAAAAAAATTCC
>DAITPE010000157.1:0-5616 GCA_036833775.1 Pyrinomonadaceae bacterium
CAACCTTTTTTCCGCAATTCTTTGCGGCGGATTTGTATTTTTTCGGCTGACATTTTTTCGATTATAAACGAATCGACGTTTTGTAGTTAAATAAAGTCGCAAGAATTGTCGATTTCCCGTAGAAAAGCGAGAGTTTCAAAAATAAATATCGCTAAAAAAACAAAAATTCGGTAAAATAACAAAAGCCGTTCGCGGTCGTTTTATTTTCTCCGAAATTTTCTAACCGAATCCTTCCAAATATGTGTGGAATCAATGGAATAGCATATTCAGACCGTTCACGATTCGTGAACGAAAACGTCGTCAAAAAAATGCGCGACGTTCAATTTCATCGCGGACCTGACGACGGCGGAATTTTCCTCGAACAAAATATCGGACTCGGACACCGAAGACTTTCGATCGTTGACGTTTCACACGGCGCACAGCCGATGTATAACGAAGACGAATCGCTCGTAATTGTTTACAACGGCGAGATTTACAATCATTCAGATTACCGCCGCGAACTTGAAATTGCCGGACACGTTTACAAAACTCATTGCGACACGGAAACGATTCTGCATCTTTACGAAGAACTCGGCACGAAATGCTTGGAAAAATTGCGCGGAATGTTTGCGTTTGCGATCTGGGACAGGCGCGAAAAGTCTTTGTTTATTGCGCGCGATCGTTTGGGCGTGAAACCGCTTTATTATTATTTGAGCGAAAAAGGCGATCTGTTTTTCGGCTCGGAAATCAAAACGATTTTGGAAGCCGGAGCGATCAAACCCGAATTGAATTACAACGCTTTGCCGGATCAGCTTGCAAATCACGGAACTTCTTATGATGAAACGCTTTACGTCGGCGTGAAAAGACTTTTGCCGGGACATTTTTTGATCTGGAAAGATGGGAATTTACGAATCGAAAAGTTTTGGGACGTTTCTTTCGAACCGAAACACACGGAACTTATCAACGACGAAATTTTCGTCGAAGAATGGCTCGAACTTTTCAAAAAATCGGTCAAACTGCGTTTGATGGCAGACGTTCCGCTCGGAATGTTTTTGTCCGGCGGAATCGATTCGTCGGCGATCTGCGCGATGATGGCGGAAATGGTCGATGAGCCGATCAAGACGTTTTCGGTCGGATTTAAAGAACGCGAAGCGAACGAATTCGAATACGCGCGAATCGTTGCAAACGCTTACAAAACCGAGCATCACGAAATCACGATCACGCCCGAACAATTTTTTGCCGAACTTCCGAAGCTCATCTGGCACGAAGACGAACCAATCGGTTTTATCGCGTCCGTTCCGCTTTATTTCGTTTCAAAACTCGCGCAAGAACACGTCAAAGTCGTTTTGACAGGCGAAGGAAGCGACGAAATTCTGGCAGGTTACGGGCGTTATGCAAAGGCTTTGCAGTTATTGCAATACGGCGAAAAATACGAAAATTTTACGCCGAGTTTCGTGCGTCAAATGGTGAAAACAGGCGCGTCCGTGATTGGCGGAAGACTTTCGCGGACGTTTTTAACGCGCCAATCTGACATCGAGAATTTATTTTTCGACAATTTTTCGGTTTTTTCTAAATCGATGCAGGACAAGATGCTTTCCGACGAAACGAAAGCGCGGATTCACGAACAAAATCCGTATTTTCATCAAAATCGCTGGATTCAGAAAACCGACGCGGAAAATATTTTAGATCGTTTGCTTTACGCCGACACGAAAACTTATCTCCACGAACTTTTGATGAAGCAAGATCAAATGTCGATGGCGGCTTCGATCGAATCGCGGGTGCCGTTTCTCGATCACGAACTCGTCGGTTTTACGGCAAAAATGCCGATCGAAATGAAGCTTCGCGGCAAAACGACGAAATGGATTTTGCGAGAAGCGATGAAGGGAATTTTGCCCGACGCGATCTTGAATCGCTCGAAAATGGGTTTTCCCGTTCCGATCGGAAATTGGTTTCGCAATGAATTTAAGCACGTAGTTGACGAATATGTTTTAAGCGAACGCGCCTTGAATCGCGGAATTTTCAACGCTGATTTCGTAAAAGAGTTGGTTGCCAAACACAACTCGGGCGAGAATCACGACGAAAGATTATGGTTTTTGGTCAATTTTGAGATTTGGCAAAGGCAGATTTTAGAAGGCGAAAAAATTGGTTGATAGAAGATTGACTCACAAATTGTGTTATAAAAGTAACGGAGAAATTAATTATGGAGTTGAAATTAACCGCCGTTTTTCAAAAAGTTCCCGAAGGTTATATCGCCTTTGTCGAAGAATTGCCCGGCGCAAATACGCAAGGCGCGACGCTCGAAGAAGCGCGTGAAAATTTGCAGGAAGCTGTCGAACTTGTGTTTGAAGCAAATCGAATTTTAGCGGAAGAAGAAATGACGGATGTTGATTTGATTCGTGAAACTTTGATGCTCAAAGCCGCATGAAACATCGTGATTTGATAAAACATCTGGAAAATCACGGCTGTGAATTACTTCGCGAAGGCGGAAATCACAGCGTTTATGTCAATCGCAAAACCAGAAAATCAACTGCCGTTCCGCGACACCGCGAAATAAACGATTTTTTAGCCGCTAAAATTTGCAAAGACCTCGAAATCCCGAAACCTTAAATTTATGTTAGCTGTTGAATTAGAAACAAAAAAGACAAATTCGGACATTTTGCGCGGACGCGATATTTTGTGTTTTTCGCACGATTGGACGGGCGATCCGCTTTCGAAAACTCACTTGATGCGCGTGCTGTCAAAGGAAAATCGGATTTTGTGGATAAATGCGATCGCTAATCGAATGCCGACGACTTCGAGCAAAGATATTTCTCGTATTTTTAAGAAATTAAAGAGTTTTACCGAACCCGTAAAAGAAGTCGAGCCGAACATTCACGTTCTCAATCCGCTTGCGATTCCGACTTACGGAAACGACGCCGTTCGTAAATTCAACGAAAAATTCTTAGTTTCGCAAGTTAAAAAAGCGATGCGGAAACTGAAATTTCAGAATCCGATCAATATGGTTTTCAATCCTGCTGCCGGACTTTTGGCGGGAAAACTCGGCGAATCCGAATTGATTTATTATTGCGTCGATGAATACACGGCTTTTACGGGCGTGGCTTCGGGACTCAAGGAAATCGAGGAAGATTTATTTCGCAAAAGTGATTTGGTGATAGTTTCGGCGGAAAAATTGTTTGAATCGAAGCAGCATTTTAACGAAAATACTTTCGTCATTCGTCACGGAACGGATTGGAAACATTTTCGCACGGCTTTGAATGATAAAACGAATATTCCCGACGAAATAAAGGATTTGCCGAAGCCGATCATCGGATTTCACGGGCTTTTGGCGGATTGGGTCGATTTTGAACTTATCAAAAAAACTGCCGAACACTTCAAAAACGGCTCGGTCGTTTTGATCGGAAAAATCACGGTTGATGCGGAAAAGAAAATAAAAATTCTCGACGGAATTCCGAATATACATTTTCTCGGACGCAAGCCATATTCAGAACTTCCGAGCTACTGCAAAGCGTTTGACGTTGCGCTGAATCCGTTTGAGATCAGCGAATTGACTTTGGCGGCAAATCCTTTGAAAGTGCGTGAATATCTCGCGGCAGGTTTGCAGGTCGTTTCGACTGATATTCCCGAAGTTCGTATTTTGGACAATTGTTTGATCGGTGAAAATCACGCGGATTTTATCGAAAAGATCGAATTTGCATTGAAAAATCCGAAATCGAAGGAAGAAATTTCCGACGGAATCAGCCGTGAAAGTTGGGAAGCGAAGATCGATGAACTTCGGGAAATAATGACGAAGCGACGAAGCGGCGAAGCGACGACGGGAAAAAGTTTTTGAAAAATCTACGAAAAAAGTCGTTTCTTCTCTCTCTCGCATTGTCGCTCTTTCTGATTTGGGTTTTCACCGCGCCGTATTTGGCGACGAATTTGATAATTGAAAAGCCGCTCGAACGCGCTGATGCGATCTTTGTTTTGAGCGGTTCGGGAACTTATCTTGAGCGCACGAATAAAGCCGCCGAACTTTATAAAAACGGCGTTGCGCCGAAGATTATTTTGACGAACGACGGCGAATTCGGCGGTTGGTCGAATAAGGAACAGAAAAATCCGGCGTATTTTGAATTGGCGCAAAAGAATTTAGTTAAAAACGGTGTTCCGCTTGAGAATATCGAAGTTTTACAGCCGGAAGTGAGCGGCACGATTTGGGAAGCGAAAGTTTTTGCGGAAAGAGCCGAAAAAAATGAGTTGAAAAAGGTTTTACTCGTTACGTCGGCGTATCATTCGAGCAGAACTTTACGGACTTTTGAAAAGGTTTTAGCGGAAAAAAATGCGGCAATCGAACTCGGAATCGTTTCGCCACCGACTGGAATTCAGTCGCCGAATCCGCGTTTTTGGTGGCTGAAACCGAGAGGCTGGCAATATGTTGCCGGTGAATATCTGAAAAGCGCGGTTTATTGGTTGTTTTATTGAAAAGTGTCAGTAGCCCGAATGTTAATGAGGGCTGACAAACAGGAGAAATTAGCCCTTGTTTACACGCGGGCTACTGATAAATCAATGAACACCGCCACGATCGAAATGCAGGAAATTGCACAACAACACACAAAAGAAGTAGAAAAAGGCGAACGCTTTGAATTCGGCAAAAACTGGAGCGCGTTTTTGTCGGTTTTAGACGATGAACGCATTGCCAAAGCAGAAGAATCTTTGCGCGAAATGCTCGAAGTTGAAGATTTTAAGGGCAAAACTTTTCTCGACATCGGTTCGGGCAGCGGGCTTTTCAGCTTAGCGGCGCGGCGTTTGGGCGCGAAGGTTTTTTCGTTCGATTTCGACTCGAATTCGTTTGCCTGCACGAAGGAATTAAAGCGCAGATATTTTGACGCGGACGAAAATTGGACGGTCGAGCAAGGTTCGGCTTTAGACAAAAATTACGTTGAATCTTTGGGAAAATTCGACATCGTTTATTCGTGGGGCGTGCTTCATCACACGGGCGAAATGTGGAACGCGCTGGCAAATGCGGCGTTGCCCGTTGCGGATAACGGAAAACTTTTTATCGCGATTTACAACGACACGGGAAGTCAGGTTGCACGTTGGCATTGGATCAAAAAGACTTACTGTAAGCTGCCGAAATTGCTGAAAACACCGTTTGCGATTCTGGCGATCGCGCCCGAAGAAGGGAAAGCATTTATAAAATCGCTCGTTACTTTGAAACCGCAAAATTATATTTATTCGTGGACGCGCTATAAAAACGGGCGCGGAATGAATCGCTGGTACGACATCATCGATTGGGTCGGCGGATTTCCATACGAAGTCGCCGCGCCGGACGAACTTTTCGAGTTTTACAAAACGAGAGGCTTTTCGGTCACGAAAATGAAATGCAAAGGTGTCGGGCTTGGATGCAATGAGATGGTTTTCGAGAAAAAATAACTTCGATTTACTGCGGCGAACGGCTTTTATTTCAAATAATACTCGAAAAAGCGGACTTTTTATGAAAAAGAGTCCGCTTTTTTATTAACTGCGGTGACGCAAGTCTCACTTTTGTTCACGCAGGCGACACTTGCGTCGACGTAGGTGAGACTTACGTGAACAAAAGTCTCACCTACGTGAACAAAAGTCTCACCTACGTGAACAAAAGTCTCACCTACGTGAACAAAA
>DAITPE010000157.1:5716-10452 GCA_036833775.1 Pyrinomonadaceae bacterium
GTCTCGCCTACGTCAACAAAAGTCTCGCCTACGTCAACATAGTTTTCACTTTTGTAATAGTTGAATTAGAAAGCGTGTTCAAATTGAAACCTCGATAAATGTTGAGCGCGGCGCAAGTTTTAATTGTTCTGAAACCTGTTTGCTTCACAATGAAAATGCCGACGTAAATATTCGTCGGCATTTTAAGAAGTTGATATTTCGATTTATCGGCAAAGTTCGGATCAGCCTTGCGATTCGTGCATTTTTCCTAAAAGTTCGGCAAAACGCGGATCGTCTCTTAGTGAGTCCAGACTCGAATCGGTTTCAAAACGCGGACGGTTTTCGTTGCCGAGTTTGACGGCTTTGTTGAGCCATTTGAACGCTAAATCTTTATCGCCGAGAAGAGCGTAAGCAGAGCCGACCCAGTAAGCCATATCGTGATCGGCTTTGGAAACTGCCAGCGCGTGTTCGGAAAGCTGTTCGTAAGCGTCATCTTTGCGTCCGACTCCGGCAAGATACATCGCGTAAAGCGGGCGGATTCCGTCCATTTGCGGATTTTGTTCGAGAACTTTGGCAATCGTTTCGATCGCTTCGTCGGTTCGTCCCTGATACCAGAAAACGCCCGAACGGAAAATGCGGATCATCGGATGATTCGGTTCGGCGTGACTGCCTTTGTCGAGTTCCTGCAAAGCCTTTTCGTACTCGCCGCGATATAGGAAAATTCGTGCGCGGTTGTATGACGAAACGACACGCGCCGCCGGATCGAGCCGCGTCAGTTTTTCAAATGAACGCAGACTTTGATCGTATTCGCCGTCCAAACGGTGCATCACGCCTTTGACGAAATACAGCGGCGCATCGTTCGGAAATTGTTTCTGCAAAGCTTCGATCTCGGCGCGCGCCTTTTTCTTTTCGCCGCGAGCCATATAGATCATTACCATCAAAACACGCGCTTCGGTGACGTTCGGATCGTAGAAAAACGCTTTTGTAAAAGCGGATTCGGCGTAAGTATAATCTTCGGCATCGCCCAAACCTTTGAAAACGCGGTTCGCATAACACGCGCCTAAACCAGAATAGGCAAGCGCGAAATGCGGATCGAGTTCGATCGCGCGTTTGAAATTATGAATCGCCGCTTCGCAATCTTCCATCGAAAGCGTGCGGAAAATAAAGCGTCCGAAATTGTCGCGTCCGCGTAAAAATTCTTCGTAAGCCTGCGGATTATCCGTCGGTCGCCGACCGAGTTTCTGTTGTTCGTTGTCGGAAAGTTCGAGCCGTAAACCTTCGAGAATTCTGAGCGCGATTCCGTCTTGCAACGCGAGAATGTCTTCGCCCTGCGCGTCGATGCGGTCGCTCCAAAGAATTTCGCCCGAAACGACATCGAGAAGCTGAGCCGTCACGCGAATCTTATCGCCCGAACGAATAAAGCCTGCACTCAAAACCGCGCCGACGCGGAGTTCTTGTCCCGCTTCGCGCGGATCGATCTCTGCGCCTTGATATTTCGCCACGACCGAACTCGGACGCACGATCAGCGATTTGATCTGTGCGAGTTCGGTAATTACGGCATCGGCGAGCGCGAATTCGTAAAAATTCGACTGTGCATCGCGTCCGAGATTTTTGAAGGGCAAAATTGCCACGCTTTTCTTGTCCGAACCTGCCGAAGTCAAAGAAAGATCGGGCGCGTAAGACGGCTGGCTCGAAACCGTATAAGAACGGGATTGTGAATTTTCCGAAACTGCTTTTCCCGTGATCCAGTTCCAAGCGCGCTTTACTACGTTGTTGTCGGCGTGACGCGGCGCAAAAGTATCGTTTTGTAAGACAGGCATACCTGAAATATCGTTCAAAATATTGCGAAGTTCATCGCGCATCAGAGCAATCTTTTGATAACGATTTTTCGGCTCTTTTGCCAATGCTTTGTCAATAATCTGTTGTAATTGCGGCGGAAGCGGTTCTTTCCGCATATCCGCGAGCGGTTTCGGCGTTCCGTGTAAAACCTGATGACGCACGTCGATCACGGTCTTTCCTTGAAATGCCCAGATTCCCGTGAGCATTTCGTAAAGCAGAACTCCGGTTGAAAAAATGTCTGCGCGATGATCGGCGCGTTCGCCTTTCGCTTGTTCGGGCGCGGCATAGGTCGCGGTGCCGTATGGAATTCCGACTTCGGTCAATTCGGCGCGGTCAACTCCGTGCGGAAGATCGTCGGGATCGTCCTGTAAAAGTTTCGCCAAACCGAAATCCAGAATCTTCACTTGCCCGGTTTCCGTGACCATTATATTTCCGGCTTTGATGTCGCGGTGAATGATGCCGCGCGAATGCGTGTAAGCCAGCGCATCGCAAACCTGAACGGCAATGCTGACCGCGCTTTTCAGTTCGAGCGGACGACCCGCCACGAGCTGACGGACGTTTTTACCGTCGATATACTGCATCGCAATATAATATATTCCGTTGGCTTCGTGATAATCGTAGATCGTGCAGATATTGGGATGATCGAGCTGTGAGCAAAGTTGTGCTTCGCGCTCAAAGCGTTTGAAATTCGCAGTTTTGGCGGTTAATTCAGGCGGTAAAACTTTGATAACCACAGTTCGGTTGAGTTTCGTGTCGAGGGCTTTATAAACAGTTCCTTGACCGCCTGCGCCGAGTTTTTCCTGAATTAAATATTGGTTGATTTTGGAACCAATCATAAAGATTTCAGATTTAGGATGTCGGATTTCGGATTCTTAAACTCAAGTTTAGACCTGAAATCTTTCCGCGTCAAAACTTGATATTATAAACCTAATTTCAAAATCCGCAATCCCACATCTCAAATCTTATAAATAATATCGGCAAACTGCCGACTAATCGGGGATGATCGTTCAGCCGCGCGGCGGATCGCCCCAACCCGAAGCGATATATTCGCCGTTTTCGACGATACACGGAACGACCAGATCGCCGCCCGAAAATTCTAGCATTTCCTTTTGTCTTTGCTTATCGTTCTGGGCATCGTATTCGATGAAATCGACGCCGTTTGCGTTGTAATAATCCCGCGCTTTCTGGCAATACGGACAGCCGGGTTTGACATACATTACTAAAGCCATTGTAAAATTCCTCCTTGATAAATATCTTAGCAAATCGCGCCGAATGAAAAAAACGTGAACTTTCACAATGGAAAATTCACGCAGTCTTAATATTTGGCAATTTGGTTTGGCAGACTGAAAATTAAGCCGATAAGGATAAATTTTCAAAAACTTGTTTCGTTGAATTGTAAAATTTCTCCGAACGCGAATTTTTAGTTTTCGCTTCGTGAAAATTCTCGAAATAATCGACCGCCGCAACCGTCATTCCGACGTCGCGCTTCAGCTTTTCGCTGATATACCATTTGTGGTCGCTAATTTTCGAGTAAATAAATTTCGCATCTTTTGCCGAAAATTCTTCTTTGGTAAAGTTTTTCAAAAATTTCTGTTCCGCGTTCAAATTCTGCTTTAAGGTTTTTTCGATCGTGTAATCGAGCGTATAAAAAATCATATTTGATAATCCTCCGTAATACATAAAATAATTGCTCCGATATAAAATAAATCAATATATATTTGACATAAACGTTTATGCCGTTATTTAGTATAGATGCTTTTTTTCGGTATTTACCAACTCTAATTTTTCATCACAGCGATTAATGAAATTAATGTCAAAATGATTTAACATTAAAAATATGGAAATCTGGCAGCTCAGAACTTTTCGTGAAGTCGCGGAAACGCTCAACTTTACAAAAGCATCGGAAAAATTACATTTAACGCAATCGGCGATCAGTCATCAGATCAAAGCTTTGGAAACAGAGTTCGGTGTGCCGCTTTTTATCCGTGCAAAACGCGGCGTTATCTTGACCGATGCTGGAAAGATCGCGCTCGAATATACGACACGGATTTTGCAAGAAACCGAAGAAATGCGCGAACGCGTGGCGGGTTTGGAAAAACGTCTTTCGGGAAGAGTCCGCGTGGCGGCGGCGACGCAGGCTTTGGTTTATCTATTCGCGCCGCTTTTCGAAGATTTTATGGACGCGCACGAAAATATCGAACTAGTTTTCCGCACGACGACCGCGACCGAGCAAACCGTCGAAGATATTCAAAACGGCGTTGCCGATGTCGGATTTGCGTCGCTCGCGGTTTATTCGCCGACTTTGGAAGTGACGGAATTATTCGACGACGAACTCGTTTTGGTCGTCGGCAAAAAACATCGATTGGCAACGGAAAAAGAAATAAAGATCGGCGATCTGAACAAAGAACGCTGGATTTTATTTGAACGCGGCGCGTCGATTCGGCGTGCGACCGACGATTTTTTTACGAAATTTAAGACAAAACCCGAAACTGCGCTCGAATCGAACGACACTTATTTTGTAAAATTGATGATCGAACACGGTTTAGGCGTTTCATTATTGCCGTCTTGGGCGGTTCGCGAAGAAGTAAAAAACGGAAAGCTCGCACAAATTCGTTTTAAAAAGAACAAAGTAAAAAGAAGCGTTTCGATAATTTCATTAAAAGGCGCGAAAACTGCGCCGATTCGTGCGTTTATCGAATATATTTTGGATCAAAAGGAAAATCTGCAAAAACTTGCGGAAGTAATTTAACAAATAATGAATCTGAGTTTTGAAGACATAAAAGATGCTTTCGAGCCTTTCGAAAAGCTCGTCGAAGTAGAAATCTGCGGCGAAAAACGCGAAGTTCCCGAAAATAATTCGCTGCTTCGCTGTTTCCAATTTCTTTCCGTTCAAACGGTTTCTTACGGCGATTTTTGCT
>DAITPE010000158.1:0-10411 GCA_036833775.1 Pyrinomonadaceae bacterium
AATGACCGAAACAAAAGTTCTAATTTATGCGTTTAGCCAACTGAATAACATTGAGCGTCATCAAAAAAACTGATTCGCTAAACCCGTTTTAATGAAAATTTTCGGTAAGATTTTTAAATTTGTTTGCAGTTTTCTTCTGCTTTCGGCGGTCTTTTGTATAAATGCTTCCGCTGCCGAAAAATGGTTTGAAGTGCGCACCGAAAATTTTCATCTCGTCGGCAATGCCGCACCCGAAGAAATAAAACAAACGGCGGCAAAGCTCGAACAATTTCGCTTTGTTTTCACGAAGTTATTCAAAAATTACAATTTCACTTCGCCCATTCCGACGACCGTGATCGTTTTCAAAGACGAGCAAACTTTTCTAAATTTCAAACCTTTGGACGAAAACGGCAGACCGAAGGAATTTGTCAAAGGATATTTTTTGCCCGGAACGGATTTGAATTATATCGCACTTTCGGCAGAAGCCAACCGCACCAACGATTTTACGACGATCTATCACGAATACGTGCATTTTCTGATCAACAACACGCTCGGAAAAAATAATATTCCGCCGTGGCTGAATGAAGGATTTGCCGAATATTACGAACAATTTCGAATCGAAAACAACAAAAAAGCGATTCTCGGCGCGGCGAATCCTTCGCATCTCGCCTATTTGAGAAAAAACGGTTTGATGCCTCTGGATAAATTCTTTGCGGTCGATTATTACACTCTGCAACGTCAGCCGAAGGAAAATATGATCCATTTTTACGCTCAAGGGTGGGCGTTGATTCATTTTTTTACGCACGATTCAAACGGTTTGCGAAAAACCGAACTCGATAAGTTTTCAAATATTTTGACGCAAGGAGTTTCAGCCAAACAAGCGTTTCAAGACAGCTTTAATTTCAGAAACGATGAGTTAGAAAAGGAACTCAAAAAATACATTGAAAAGAAATCATTGGAAAGCAGTTTTTTTGAATTTGAACCTAAAACATTTTCGGAGAACGTAATAATCTCAGAGATTTCCGAAGCTGATTCTTTTGCTTATCTCGGCGATTTGATGCTTCACGCAAATCGTTCGACCGAAGCCGAAAAGTATTTGCGTCAATCGCTTTCGTTAAATTCCGAATCGAGTTTGGCAAATACTTCGATGGGATTTTTGAAGATCAAGGAAAAAAACTTTTCGGAAGCCCGTGTTTACTTGGAAAAAGGCGTTCAGAATGATTCGAGAAATTTTTATGCTCAATTTGGTTACGCATATTGTTTAAGCCGTGAAGGAATGAGCGATTTCGGCTTTATTATCATTTATTCTGCCGTTTCCGCCGAAAAAATGTGGACAAGTTTAAGAAAAGCGATCGAACTGAATCCGTCTTACGCCGAATCGTATCATCTTTATGCTTTTGTCAGTTTTGTGCAAAACCAAAACCTCGATGAAGGACTTGAAATGATCGAAAAAGCAATTAAAATTGCGCCCGGAAATCAATGGTATCAGATTCGTAAAGCCGAACTTTTGATGAAAAAGAACGAATTTTCCGAAGCGCGCATCATTGCTCAAAAAGTAATTCAAAGTGCCGGCGATGACCAATTAAAACTCTATTCAATAAATACTTTTAATTTGATAAATAATTGGCAATCACAATTGGAATCGGCTGAGAGATTCAAAAAAGAAGAAATAAATTTGGCGGTTACTGAAAAACCTTTGAGCGAAGAAGAAATATTAAAGCTTAATCAAATCGCATTGCGCGAATCGCTGAATCAATCGTTGCGAAAACCAAAACAAAACGAGCAAAGAATACTCGGTAATTTGCTGAAAACAGATTGTTATGAAAACAATGTAGTTTTTACGGTCAAAAATGAAGGACGAATTTTTCAATTTAACGGAAAGTCTTTTACAGATGTCATTTTCGTTACTTTCACGCCAAATCAATCCGGAAAGCAAATCGGCTGTAATTCGTTAAAAGATGAACAATTTGCTGTTTTTACATATATTCCCGACAAAAAGAGTAATTCAAAGTTTGTAGGTGAAATCGTATCGATAGAATTTGTCCCAAAAGATTTTTCATTTCTCGAAACTAATAAATAAATTCAATTCAAAAACATTTTTCTTAACTCGGAGCTTGATTGACGGGAAAAGCGTGCGGCTGATCGGGTTCTTCGGAAAGCAGCATTTTTTTGTAAACTTCGGGCATCGAACGCACTTTTTTGTTCGCGTCGGTCACGAGATGCAAAGTTTCACCTTCGCATAAAAGAATTTGATCGGACGGACGATAGATTTCGTAGATAAAACGAACGCTGCGGCTGCGGACTTCGCCTACTTTCGTGCGGATTTTAATTGAATCGTCGTAATGCGCGGGCGATTTGTAGCGGCAGTAAACTTCGGCGACAACCATTAGCGCGTTGTCTTTTTCTTCCATTTCTTTGTAGGAAAAACCGCGAGCGCGGCAAAACTCGCTTCTGCCTAATTCAAACCAAACGAGGTAGTTTGAATGATGAACGATTCCCATTTTGTCGGTTTCGGCATAACGGACGCGGATTTCGGTTTCGTGCCATTCGTTCATAAAAAAAATGGCTGGGAGACAGGGACTCGAACCCCGATAGGCAGATCCAGAGACTGCAGTCCTACCATTAGACGATCTCCCAGCAGCAAATTAATTTTCTTAACTAAAACTAATATTGTCAAATCAATAGATATTATTACTTGCACCTTTTTCTTTTGACAGGCAAAATAAAATTTTATGGCAGAGGGCAAGGATATTATTAATAACCGTCACGCCTTTCACGAATTTCATATTCTGGATAAATACGAAGCCGGAATCGCGCTGAAAGGAACAGAAGTCAAAAGCATTATGGGCGGCAGAATCCAACTTAAGGATTCTTACGTTTCGGTGCGCGACGGCGAAATTTGGGTTTTGAATGCACATATTTCCCCGTATTCACACGGAAACCGCGAAAATCACGATCCGTTAAGAACGCGCAAATTGCTGCTTCATAAACGCGAAATTGAAAAGTTGGAACGCGAAACGACCGTTAAAGGAATGACTTTGATCGTCACGCGAATTTATTTGAAGAACGGGCGCATAAAATTTGAGATCGGCGTTGCGAAAGGTAAGAAATTATACGACAAACGCGAAACCGAAATGCGCCGCACCGTGGAAAAGGAAACACGGCAGGAGTTGAAAGAAAAGCTTAGATAATTAAAAGATTATTACAAGGTTTTGCAGGGTTAATTTATAAAAGGATAAAATGAATCTATGAAATCTCTGGTTATTAACGATAATTTTACGGATGCTGCGGTTGAAGCTCTGGCGGTCACGGTTTTCAAAGGCGAAAAAGCCTCGAACGGCGTTTTGAAGGAATTGGACAAATTGACGGGCGGCATTGTCGCTTCGGTCATCAAAAACGAAGAATTCAAAGGCGAATCGGGCGAAACTGCTCTGATTCGTTTTGCTTCAAACGGCAAAAACAAAGCCGACAAACTTTTGCTGATCGGCGCGGGCGACAAAGACGATTATAAAACTTCCGACGTTTCGATTGTTTCGGGAACGGCGGCGCGTGCTTTGAAAAAACTTAATGTCAAAAGCTTCGGATTGATGCCGCGCGGTGAAGGCGATGCGGTCGAAGTCGCACAATGTGCGGCGCAAGGCGTGGTGACGAGCGAATTCGAACTCGATAAATACAAATCGAAAAAAGACGCGCCGAAAACGATCGAAACTTTCGGTGTCTATATCGAAGGCGCAAGCAAAGCGGACGTTGAAAACGGTTTGAAACGCGGCGAAGCAGTCGGCGAATCGATGAATTTCACGCGTGATCTTGCAAATGAACCACCGAACATTCTGCATCCGACCGAAATGGCGAAACGCGCACAAGCAATGGCAAAAGAAGTCGGTCTGAAATGCGAAATCTTGGACGAAAAACAGATGGAAAAACTCGGAATGGGTTCGCTTCTTTCCGTTTCGCTCGGTTCCGAACAACCTGCAAAACTTATCATTTTGAAATATGAACCGAAAAAATCGACGGGCAAAAAAGGCGAATTGCTCGCGCTCGTCGGTAAAGGAATCACGTTCGACACGGGCGGCATTTCGCTGAAACCCGGCGAAGGAATGGACGCAATGAAATATGATATGTCGGGCGGCGCGACCGTTCTCGGCACGATGAAAGCGATCGGACATTTGAAACCGTCGGTTCCCGTTCTCGGGATCGTTGCGGCGGTCGAAAATATGCCGGACGGAAAAGCAACGCGTCCTTCCGATGTCGTGACGGCTTCAAACGGCAAAACCATCGAAATTTTGAACACCGATGCCGAAGGTCGTTTGATTTTGGCTGACGCGGTCGCACACGCCGAGAGATTAGGCGCGACGACGATCGTCGATATGGCGACTTTGACGGGCGCAGTAATTATTGCACTCGGCGACCTCAACACCGGAATTATGGGTAACGATCAAGGTTTGGTTGACGAGATCATCGCTTGCGGAAAAGAAGCGGGCGAGAATTTCTGGCAGCTTCCGGTCGGAAAAGAATACAGCAAACAGATCAAATCCGACATCGCCGACATCAAAAATATCGGTCCTTCGCGCAAAGCGGGAACGATCATGGGCGCGGTTTTCATTCAGGAATTCATCGATAAAGCGAAATGGGCGCATCTCGATATTGCCGGAACTGCTTGGGACGACGGTGCAAAACCGTTCCGTTCAAAAGGTCCGACGGCGGTCGCGGTTCGGACACTTTTGAAATTAGTTGAGAAATCGCAATAGACAAACGGCGAAAAAATCCTTAATATTTGGCTGATAAACTTTGATTTATCAGCCATTTTTATTGCAAATTTCCGTTTGCATTTTCGTCCTTTTTTATCTGAAATTCGAGTTTTCCCGTTTTCAAAAAAATATGTCGCGAAATACAACCAATCTATTATTCGTTCTGGCAATTTTATTATTTATCACGGCTTGCGTTTGCCGTTCGGATCGGGATTCCGAACAAAATCAATCACAGCCGGCTTCCAATTCGCAAGCGAAAGAACCTAAAGAACCGAAGAAAACTCCCGACAATCCGAACAAAAAAAGCGATGACGGCGATTTTACCGTCGAGCATTTGGAAGTCACGAATCAGCGTTATGCGGAAATCGACCGTCAAGTAAAAGACGAGAAACTTATCGAAAAAGCCGCCGATAAATTAAATCGTGCATTGATCCTGCCGAAGGATTTGAAATTGGTCACGAAAGACTGCAATGAAGTGAATGCTTTTTACAATCCGAACGAAGAATCCGTGACGATCTGTTACGAATTGATGGAACATTTCTTCAAGACCTTCAAAAGCGCGGGCGATTCGGACGAAAAGGCTTACGATAAAATGTTTGCGGCAAGCCAATTCGTATTTCTGCACGAGATCGGACACGCTTTGATCGATTATTACAAATTGCCGATCACGGCAAACGAAGAAGATGCGGCGGATCGCTGTTCTTCCTACATCAATCTCGAAGAATTAGGCGACGAAGGCGTGAAAGCCGTGCTTGCCGCCGCCGATGCTTTTGCGATCGAATCGAAACAAGGTTCGCGTTCACAGCGCGAATTGGCGGACGAACATCTCTTACAGGAACAGCGTTTTTACAATTCGCTGTGTATGACATACGGCTCGAACCCGAACAAATACGCGTCTTTCGTGACCGAAGGATATTTGCCGAAAGACCGCGCCGTGCGCTGTCCGAGCGAATATCAGAGAACGGTTGACAGTTGGAAAAACCTGCTCGACCCTTGGAGAAAAGATTAGGTTTTTATTTTATAAAGGAGAAATATGAAAAATTTTGCCCTAAATTTATTATTCGGAAAAGACAACCGCGTCAGCGGTTTGATCGCTTTTATCATTGTCGGTTTGATCGCGTTAGGATGCACCTGCAACAAAGATTTCAAGCTCGATACGAACAGCAGTAATTCGTCAACGCCGAGCAACACGGCGAATACTTCAACCCCGAAGACTTCCAACACGCCCGATAAATCGATTGCCGATGCCGACGCGTCGAACGGAAAAGTTCCGTCGGACGATCAATTGCAAAAGCTTGCGCGCGAAACCATACTCGATTTCAACGACGCGATCCAGAAAAAGGATTTCGCCGATTTTCATTCGCACGTTTCCAAACCTTTCCAGAAAGAAGCTTCGCCCGAACGTTTCAACGAAGTATTTAAGGATTTTATTGCGGGAAAAGTTGATTTCAGCGAAGTCGAAGATTTACAAGCGACGTTTACCGATACGCCGAGCGTTGAAAAGCAGGTGGGTTACAAAACTTTGCTCTTGAACGGCACGTATCCGACCACGCCGCGCACTATGAAATTTGAACTGAAATACATTCCCGAAGGTAAAGAATGGAAACTCATTTCCATCAGGGTCAGCACGAAGGATTAAGCATCATCCGAACAAAATCGAGTTAAAGGCAGTTTCCGAACTGCCTTTGCTTTTTGCCCTTTGGAAAGTTAAACTTTTTTAAGTTTTTACATTTCAACTTATTACAAATCTATGAAGATACACGAATATCAAGGAAAAGAACTTTTGAGAAATTACGGCGTTCCGACACCGCGCGGAATCGTTGCCGTCACGCCCGAAGAAGCCGAAAATGCGGCGAAAGAGTTAGGCACTGACGTTGTCGTCGTAAAAGCGCAGATTCACGCAGGCGGACGCGGCAAAGGCGGCGGCGTGAAATTAGCAAAATCTCCGGCAGAAGCAAAAGAGATCGCATCGCAAATGCTCGGAATGCAGCTCGTTACGCATCAAACCGGACATGAAGGACGCGAAGTTAAAACCTTGCTGATCGAAGAAGGTTTGCCGATCGATAAAGAGTTTTATCTTGGCATCACGCTCGACCGCGCAACGGGCAGAGATACTTTTATGGCTTCGTCGGCAGGCGGAATGGACATTGAAAAGGTTGCGGAAGAAACACCCGAACTGATACTCAAAGAATCTATCGATCCTTCGGTCGGTCTGCGTCCGTTTCAAGCGCGCAATCTCGCTTTCGGTCTTGGAATTCCCGCCGAACTGATCGGTCAAGCCGCAAAATTTATGCTTTCGCTTTACGATGCTTACGTCAAAATGGACGCGACCATCATCGAGATCAATCCGTTTCTTTTAACCAAGGATAATCGTTTGATTGCGCTCGATGCGAAAGTCAATTTCGATGATAATGCGATGTTCAGACATAAAGATTATGCGGCATTGCGCGATCTGAACGAAGAAGAACCGCTCGAGATCGAAGCCTCCAAATTCGATCTCAACTATATCAAGCTCGACGGCAACATCGGCTGTATGGTCAACGGTGCAGGACTTGCGATGGCAACGATGGACATCATCAAACTCGCAGGCGGCGAACCGGCAAACTTTTTGGATGTCGGCGGCGGTGCTTCACAAGAACGCGTCGAAAACGCTTTCCGCATCTTGTTGGCTGATGAAAACGTGAAAGCCGTGTTAATCAACATCTTCGGCGGCATCGTCCGTTGCGATATGGTTGCAAACGGCGTGGTCGCGGCGGCGAAAAACTTAGGCATCGACATTCCGATCGTCGCACGTTTGGAAGGAACAAACGTCGAAGAAGGCAAACGCGTCCTGAACGAATCGGGCATCGGCATCATTTCGGCAGACGGAATGAACGACGCGGCAGAAAAAGTAGTCGCAGCGGCAAGCGGCAGATAATTCGATTCAGAGTATAGAAAAGAAAAGAGTAGCGATTTATTTCGTTACTCTTTTTGTTTTGGTTTTCGTTCCAAACAATTAAAAGAAAAAACAAATTGCCCGCGAATAAACGCGAATGAACGCGAAAAAGAAGCAAAATTAAAAGAATTTCACTTTTTTCGCGATGATTCGCGTTTATTCTCGGGCAAAAATCTCTTATCCCAAACTAAATATTACTTAAATTTCGCTTTACTCGTATCTTAACGCCTCGATCGGGTTTAAACGGCTGGCTTTGAAGGCTGGAAGCACGCCTGCAAAGAATGCAATGATGCAGACCAAGAACATTACGAAAAGCAGTGAAGGTATCGTAAAGACGAACAAGCTGTAACCTTCGAAAGATTCTTTATAAGCCGTCGCCAAGACGAGATTTGCGACGAAACCGACGATCATTCCGCCGATGATTCCGCTTAACGCGCCCCAGAATCCGATTAATATCGACTCGAACGCGAATAATGCGAATATCTTTCCGCGTCCCATTCCGAGAGCTTTCTGTAAGCCGATCTCTTTCGTGCGTTCGAGCACGGCGATGACGAGCGTATTGATGATGCCGAAGGACGCGGCGAGCAGTGCAATGAATGCAAACAAATTCAGTCCGATCTGTAAGATGCCGATCGCGTCGTAAGTTCTCTTTTCACGGTCGGCAACCGTCATTGCTTCAAAGCCTTTTTCGCCCAATTTCTTTTTAATTTCGTTAAACTTGGCTTCGGTCGCGTTGTTTAGCAGAAAAGTAAAATGTGAGAATTTATTGTGGTCGGGACTTCCGGCTTGTTGTTCGTCATACAGACGCTTGGCGGTTTTGGTATCGACGAAAGAATTGAAATTCGACATAAAACCTTTCGTCGAAACGCCGACGATTCTTAATGGAAGCGTTTTCACTTGTTCGTTTTCGCCCACTTTGTAGCCGATCGATGCCGTCTTGCCGATCAGATTATCGATGTTTTCGTCCATTGTCCGCGCCAGCATCAGCGGGATCAAAATCTGACCTTCGCCGTCGATGGTTTTGCCTGCTTCCGTTTTCTGTGTGTAGCCGTCCGAAAGCATTCCGAGCGCGACAATATATTTCTTTTGTCCGTCGAGCGTGATGTAATCGGCATCTATCTGATAAAACGGCGTGATCGATTTTACTTCGGGAAATTCTTTCGCCAAAGTCTCCATTTCCGCAAGCGTTAATTGAAAATCATTCGGATTAAACTGCGGTTCTTGTGCCGTGTTCGACTGTTCTTTATATTCGGGAACTTTGTTCGGGTCTTGCTTTTCGTCATCATCGCTTTTAACTTGCCGCCGAACGGTCAAGATGTTCTTGCCTTCGATATTCTTGACCTGTTTTTCGACATAATCCTTCAAACCGTCGCCCAAACCGTTTGTCATTACGAGCGTAAACGAACCGACAAAGATCGCCATGATCGTCAGAAAAGTCCGAAGCTTGGCGCGAAGCAAATTGCGGTTGGCGATTTTAATTAAGTCGATATTCTTCATGGTCTTAATATTTGAAACTTAAAATTTATTAACAGGGATGGAAGGGATGAAAGGGATAAGATTTTTAATAAAAACCTCAATACAACTTTTAAATTAAATTATCGCGTAGCGATTTATTGAATTTAGCCGTGTAATTTATTGCACGGTTGAATTAAATTATAAATTTCGCCGCGTCAGCGTCGAATGAAAAATTGCGTCTTTTTAATCAATTGTCACTGACGCGACAAGTCTTTTGAATTTCGACTTCCCGTGCAATAAATTACACGGCTAAATTCATATTGCCGCTGACGCGGCGGTTAAATTATCTTTCAAATATCCTTTAATTATCCCTTTTTTCCCCTTCATCCCTGTTAATTGTTTCTTCCTTTGTATCGTTTATCACTTCGCCGTCTTTAATTTCGATGATGCGTTCGCATTTCGCGGCGAGTTCGGGATCGTGCGTTACGATTATCAGTGTAATTCCCTTTTCTTTGTTCAATCTGAACAGCAGATTTTCGACCAATTCGCCCGTGTTCGAATCGAGATTGCCCGTCGGTTCGTCAGCAAAGATGACCTGCGGATTTGTTACCAGCGCGCGCGCGATGCAAACCCTTTGTTTTTCGCCGCCCGACAGGTCTTTCGCACGTTTGTCCTCTTTATCTTTCAAATCGACGGCTTCGAGCGCGTCCATCGCGTTTTTCGTCAAACGATATTGTTCCGCGCCGCGAATTCTCATCGGTAAAACGACATTTTCAAAGACGGTTTCGCGCCCGTTCAAAAAGAATTGCTGAAAGACAAAGCCGAACTTTTCATTTCTCAACTTATCGCGTTCCTTTTCCGAAAGCGTCGCAAAATCCTGACCATTAAAATAGACGTTCCCTTCCGTCGGCAGATCGAGACACGCCAATAAATGCATCAAAGTCGATTTACCGCTGCCAGATTTCCCGATGATCGCGACGCATTCGCCCTGTTTTATCTGCAAATTGATGTTTTTCAGCGCGTCATACCCGACATTATCGCTGATATATGTTTTGGAAAGATTGATCGTTTCGAGCATATTTTTGAATCTGAGCGTATCGCCTGCCGCTTTCGATTTACGGCGGATAAATTTTGAAAGTTTCAAAAAAAAAGAAAAGTCAGGTTGAACGCGAAATACGCGAAATACGCGAAAAATGAAATAAGCCATTTACAAAAATCACGTAAATTAAAAAAACGCGGCAAAAAAGTTCAACAAACTTCAGTTTGTTGTTAATCGCGTAGAAGCAACAAACTG